>JAIPGC010000024.1 GCA_021736335.1 Acholeplasmataceae bacterium
TGACAAGTTGAATTCTTTTTTTATTTATTCATATAAACTGATCAAGGGAAATATAATAACACCTAAATAAAAAGTTACTTTCATATATGTAGCAAAATCTTTAAATGGTCTATTGAATAATTTTTTGGTCCAAAGAATGCATGCATAATCAAATACCAATAGCGCTAATGATAAAACTGAAAACATAATCTTTTTATTCAAAACTTCAATTAACTCGGGATTAGTATAAGTAACAACATTAATTGCAATATATAGGATCATCCCTAATCCTAAATATACATATCTTAAGATTGCCATGTCGATTTTTGTAGTTTCTCGTAATTATTGATGGAGTACATCAGTTTAACAGCGATTTCTAATCCCTGTGCTGCAGCTTTTTGCCACAATTCTTTTGCTTTCGCTTCATCTTTTTCTACGATTGCTCCTTCAAAATAGATCATACCCAAATTATATTGAGCAATTGCTAGATTAGAATGAGCAGCTTTCTCATACCAATAAAAAGCTTTATTCATATTTTGTTCAACACCATCACCTTTTTGATACATCACAGCAAGATTATATTGTGCATGAGGATGATCAAGAGATGCTGCTTGTTCTAGTAATCGTGCAATTAATGAATAATCTTTTTCTTCTTGTTTAATTAGAATCATAGCTAAATGATATAATGCGTTCTTATCTTGCTTTAATGCAGCTCTTTCAAACCATAGAACAGCTTGTTCGATGTTTTGAGCAACACCTTTGCCATTTTGATAATATAAACCTACATAATATTCTGATTCTGTATGTTTTTGTTTAGCAGCAACCATAAACCATTCAAATGCTTTTAAGGGTGACTTAGGTTCTTTTTCATGATAATAAAGACCCAATGTAAATGCAGCAAGTCCATATTGCTGACTGGCAGCTTTTTCAAGATAAAAGACTGCAGTTGACCACTGTTTTGCCTCAAGTGCATTGACTGCAAGTGCATATTGCGCATATGGATGGTCTTGCTTGGCAGCTAGTTCATAAAAGTGTTTAGCACTTTCAGCTTGTTTTTCATCTTCACCAATGGTTTCATAAATCATGCCTAACATGTATTGTGAATCGCTATATCCTAGTTCAGATGCCTTTAAAAACCATTCAATAGCAGTAAATATATATCTTTGCACACTAAATCCATAATAAAAGTAGGTTCCAAGGATATGCATACTCACTGGGTCCTTCTTTTCAGCTTCTAGTAATAAGATCTGATAATTCTTCTTAAAATATGTTTTAGCAGCTTCTTCATCCTTTTCAACACCAGTACCAGTATGTGTCATTAAACCTATTGCATACCCGCATTTTGCACTACCTAAAGAAGCACCTTTGTGATAATAATCCATAGCAATTGCATAATCTATTGAAACGCCATCACCTAATCCATAAAAACGACCTAGAAAATAATAAGCATCTGCATGTCCTTGACTAGCTGCAACAGTAAAATGTTCGATAGCAACCATGATATTCTTTTTAGGCGTATTCAATATATAATGTGATAATCCAGCTTGATAATTCGTGTTAGCATTCATATAATCAACTCCAATACTATGATATCATAAAGACTGTTTAAATTCATTCAATAAGAAAGCCACAAAATGTGGCTTTGATGAGCTTGTTTTTAATCCTGAAACAATATTTCTTCCATCGTTTCATGTGCATGGTTAAATGTGTTTCTATCATTAACATTTGAAATCATGATGCACAGTAATTGATCCTCTAGGTAATATGCCAATAAAGAACGAACACCAGGACCACCACCTGTGTGATAATTCTTATGTCTTATTTTTCCATAAATTTCTACTTCAGCTAAAAACATCCCAAATCCATAATGTGTCACATCATTAATTCTTATTTGATTTGCATTGATCGTGTTATAGCTTTCTTTTGATAATATTTTATGATTTAATAATCCCATTTGAAACAAGTATAGATCTTCTGCTGTTGAATAGAGTCCTCCACCAGCGCCTGCAATTCTCATATCAAAGAAATCAGAATTGATGATATTGGATGCATGCATCTCATAATTCTTAGCTCTTCCTTTAATAATGGGTTGGTAAAAATCAAATCCCGAATTGATCATATGAAGTGGTTTAAATATATGCTCTTCAAGATATTTGTCATAACTCATACCACTTACTTTTTCTATGATACATCCCAATAAGAAATATCCCGAAACAGAATAGGCATAAGATGTTCCTGGTTTAAATTGTAAAGGTTTGTCTTTAAATAAGTCCATGAGTTTTACTGAAAATACATCAGCATGAAGAACTTCATAAAAATCACTATCTAGTTCAAAATTACTAATACCTGATGAATGTGTTAAAAGATGAAAAACAGTGATTTGATCTCCCTTTGGATAATTGGGAATGAACATGTCTAACGTGTCTTCAAGTTTGAGAACTTTTTTTTCGATTAATTGCATGATTGCTACTGCTGTGATGGTTTTTGTAATGGAAGCTATTCTTAATCTTGATTGTGGTAAAAGAGGCACTTCGAGTTCAAAGTCTGCGAATCCATATCCCTTGGACCACAAAATCTTAGATCGGTATGCTATAAGAACGGAACCGTTAAATCCTGTATCTTTAAGCATTTGATCTATTTTTTCTATTTTGTTATCAAACATGGATCACACCTTACTTTCTATTAAATTTTAATATTGTCAGTTATTATATTTATTTTATCATATGATGTGCATAATATGGTTTGCTCATGATGAAAAAAAAGAGGACTTAGTCCTCTGATTTAAGTTCAAATAATAGATCTCTAAGTTCGGCAGCTTTTTCAAAGTTTAGATTTTTAGCTGCATCCTTCATTTCATTTTCAAGAGCTTTAAGCATCTTATCTTTATCTTTCTTACTGAGTTTCGTATAATCTTTTTCTTCAGCTAGTATATCTTCTTTGAGACTAATCTTATCTCTAATATCCTTTTGTATGGATACAGGAACAACTTGATTAATCTCATTAAAATCCATTTGTAATTTTCTTCTTCTATTGGTTTCATTAATCGCATAATCCATTGCTGCTGATATTTTGTCAGCATACATAATAACACGACCATTTTGGTTTCTAGCTGCTCTACCTATGGTTTGAACTAAACTGCGTTCACTTCTTAAAAATCCTTGCTTATCAGCATCTAATATGGCTACCAATGAGACTTCAGGTAAGTCTAGTCCTTCTCTGAGTAGATTGATACCTATTAAAACATCATACTTACCAAGTCTTAAATCTCTTAAGATAGTGATGCGTTCTAATGATTTGATCTCACTATGTAAATATGCAACTTTAACTCCTAACTGCTTAAAATAAGCAGTTAAGTCTTCGCTCATGCGGATAGTAAGTGTCGTGACTAAGACACGTTCGTTTGCTGCAACTCTTTTTTTAATCTCAAAAAATAAATCATCCATTTGACCATTGCTTGGTCTAACTTCTATCACAGGATCTAATAAGTATGTTGGTCTAATGATTTGTTCTATAACAGGAATGCCCTTTTCTAGTTCATATGGTCCAGGTGTTGCAGATAGATAAATCACGTTTCTAAATTTGCTTTCAAACTCATCAAACTGTAGAGGTCTATTATCTAGTGCACTTGGTAATCTGAACCCATGATCAACAAGTGTTTGTTTTCTTGATCGATCACCAAAATACATTCCTCTAACTTGAGGAATAGTAACATGAGATTCATCGACGATTAATAAATAATCATCACCAAAAAAATCCATAAGTGTTGCTGGAGTTTCTCCAGCTTCACGCAGCACAAGATGTCTTGAATAGTTTTCAATACCGCTACAGATACCAATTTCTTCAAGCATTTCCATATCATATCTTGTGCGTTGTTCAATTCTTTGTGCTTCTAGCAATAGGTTCTCACCTTTGAAATAAGCAATTTGTTCTTGTAATTCGTTTTTAATCCGGCGAATGGATTCTTTAAGTTTATCTTTATTAGTCATGAAGTGCGTTGCAGGAAGAATCGTTGAAAAAGACAATGATTCTAATGCTTGTCCTGTTAAGACATCAAATCTTTTGATTTCATCAATTTCATCACCAAAAAATGAGATGCGTATGCCTTGTGCACGCTCGTAAGCAGGGATAACTTCAATAGAATCTCCGCGAACTCTAAATGTTCCACGATGAAAATCGACATCATTTCTTTGATAGGTTTGTTCAACAAGCTTATTAATTAAGTTATCTCTACCAAACTTGTCACCTACACGAACGAAAATCATTGAATTCTTATAATCGTCAGGATCACCAATACCATAAATACAAGATACGGATGCAACAACAATGACATCATCATTTTCAAGAAGTGATGCTGTTGCACTATGTCTCATCTCATCAATTTCATCATTGATTGATGAATCCTTTTCAATATATGTATCTGTAGAAACGACATAAGCTTCAGGTTGAAAATAATCGTAGTAAGATATAAAATACTCAACACGATTATTAGGAAAAAAGGCCTTTAACTCGCCATAAAGTTGACCCGCTAAGGTCTTGTTTGGAGCTAAAATTAAGGTCTTTTTTTGTATATGTTCTACGATATTTGCGATTGTAAATGTTTTCCCTGTACCTGTTGCACCTAGAAGAACCTGTTCTTTGACACCATTAAAAATGTTTTCCTTTAATGTATCAATAGCTTTAATTTGGTCGCCTTTAGGTGTAAATGGTGCTTTCAAATCAAACATTTGTATCTCCTTTAAATATCTTTATCAATTTCGTGAGGTTTAGGAACCAAAATACTTTGTGGTACATAAAGTGGTTCAATAACAGAACTTGCAATATTCATTAGATGGTCACCGATACGTTCTAGATTAGCTAAAATATCAGGGTAATTGGCAGCAACAATAAATGTCACTTCACCATTCTTAAGTCTTTCAATGTAACGATATCTAAATCTTTCTTCAAGTTCATCAACTACGTCTTCATTTTCTACTACTTTTCTTGCTTTGACAGGATCTGTATTTTCGAAACTTTCAAGTGTGTCATTTAACATCTGTTCTAATACATCATATAAGACTTCTAAATCACTAGCCCCTTCAGCTGATAAGAGTTGTGATTCACTATATCTTTCAATAAAGAATTCTATGATATTTGTCAAATGGTCACCGATACGCTCAAAGTCTTTGATCGTATCAAGGTCTCTTGATAACTTTTTAGAATCATTGATATCGAGGCCAGCTTGAGCAATCTTAATTAAGTAGTCATGAAGTTTTTGATCATATGTGTCAATCATCATTTCGTGTGTATATGCTTCATCAACTAATTTCGAATTTTCTTTAAAACTATAAGTTCTCACGATGATAAAATAATCTTTAACAATAGAACCCATATGAAGTAGTGCTTTTCTAACGAATTCCAAGGCAAGTGATGGTGATTCGTGAATCAGTTTTTCATCAAACATATTTTCTGGAATTCTAGCCATACCCTTATCTTTAACAATAAATTGTGCTGATTTAATTAAAGGCTTAATGAACCAAAACAAAATGAAAGTCATCGTGATATTTTGTATCGCATGTGCAAATGCTATGGTTAACATCGAAAATGGTTTTAGGAATCTATTTTCTACCCATTGAATAACTGCTTCATAAGGCAACAAAATAACTAAGAAGAATAGAGCACTGATGACATTAAACATGACGTGAATGACTGCTGCTCTCTTACTTTCCACATTACCACCGATTGAAGCTAGAAAAGCTGTAATTGTTGTACCGATATTAGCACCTAACAAGATAGGTACTGCACCAGATAATGTAATGGATTGAATACCTTCAGCATTGAGTGCATATAGTTTTTCTAAAACCCCAATAGCTGCTGAAGATGACTGAATGATTGCTGTAAATAATGTACCGAAAAGTGTACCTAAAAACCAATTTTGCGAAAATGTCTGAAACATCGCTTCAGCTGTTTGAGTTGCTGCTAAAGGTTTCAAACCTGAAGACATCGTATTTAGACCAACAAACAACATCCCTAATCCAAGTAGAACACCACCAAAATGATTGATCTTGTTCTTTTTAATAAACGACATAATAACGCCAACAAAAATGAAGGCTAGTCCATAATCAGCAATAGGAAGACCAATGATGAATGCTGTCACGGTTGTTCCGATATTTGCACCCATGATGATACCAACTGATTGAGGTAAGGTCATCAATCCTGCTCTAAGTAATCCTATCATTAGTGCAGTTGTTCCAGAAGATGATTGTATCAATAATGTCAAGACCAAACCTACAAGAATACCTTTAAGAGGTGTATTTGTTGTTTTTTCAATGATTGTTTTAAGTTTATTCCCAGCTGCTGCTTTTAAAGAATCACTCATTAAGGTGATCCCAAAAATAAATAGTGCTAGACCACCAAAAACAAGCATTAAGTTATCACTAAATGTCACTGCTGCGATAATCATTCATATCCTCCTTGAATGCCTAACATTTTTTCCATACTCATGAAAAAAGCATCTATTGATGCTCTATCTAGTTGTCGTAATCGATGATTAGTTACTCCAATCGTATTATAACATAATTTTATTGTTTCAAAAGAGTGTGTTTTAAATAAAACGTTTTCTTATAAAGAAAAGGAATGCTATTTATAAACATTCCTTCATTTAAGTCATTCTATTGCATCATAAAGTTTGGTTAAAATGTTTCTTAATTGATCCAATTCGTTCTTACTCAATGTTTCAAATACTTTTTGGTGCATTTTTGAGCCTTCCGCCTTAAAGGCTTGAGCAATTTCTAATCCTTTAGATGTTAATTTAAACTTATTTTTGTACTTATTGATATCTTCTTTTTCAACAATGTTTTTTTCAATAAGCTCTTTAAGTGATCTTGATGTATGAGCTTTGTCCAAAAACGATTTTTCTGTAAGTTCTTGTTGTGTCATGCCTTCTTTATTGGTGTTTAGCATCATGATGTATGGCATATGAGCTTTGCTGATCTGATATAGATCCATAATTTTTTGGTGTTGTTCCATCATCTTTTTCTGTAGGGCTGAAAACACCATGGGTAACAATGACATATCGTGATTCATATCATTTACCTATGCAGGTTCAAACTGACTATTATATAGATCAGCATAGAACCCGTTTTGATCAAGCAATTCTTGATGTTTACCTGTTTCAATGACATTTCCATCTTTTAACACTAAGATCAAATCAGCATTTTTGATTGTTGATAATCTGTGAGCAATAACAAATGTTGTTCTATCCTTCATTAATTGATCCATGGCTTCTTGGATTAGAATTTCAGTTCTGACATCAACGCTTGATGTTGCCTCATCTAAGATGAGCATTGGAGCATCTGCTACCATGGCTCTTGCTATGGTTAATAGTTGCTTTTGACCTTGTGATATGTTTGAATTCTCATCAAGCACCATATCATAACCAAATGGTAATGATTTTACAAAATGGTGAACATTGGCAGTTTTAGATGCTTCAATAACTTCTTCCATGCTTGCATCTCTTCTACCATAAACTAAGTTATCTCGAATTGATCCTTTGAATAACCATGTATCTTGGAGTACCATACCGAATAACTCATGGACATAGTCTCTTGACATCCGTTTTGTTGAAATGCCATCAACTAATATATCTCCAGAATTTACATCATAGAATCTCATTAATAGATTAACAATTGTTGTTTTACCTGCGCCAGTTGGACCAACAATAGCGATTTTTTGACCAGCTTTAATTTTTACATTTAAATCGTGAATGATTTCTTTACCTTCAAGATAACCAAACTTGACATGCTTGAATTCAACTTCACCTTTGATATTTCTCAGGCAAATTGATTCTTCCTCGGGTTCCATTTCTTCTTCAGCTAAGAATTCAAATACTCTTTCGGATGCTGCAAGTGCTGATTGCGCTTGTGTCATTGCCTGAGCGATTTGTCCTAATGGTTGACTAAATGTTCTAATGTATTGCATCATTGACTGTATATCGCCAATAAGGAGTGTTCCAGCAACTGCAAGTATCCCACCAAATACCGAAATGGCAACATAACTCAGATTACCGATAAAACCCATAATTGGCATCATCAAACCAGAGAAAAACTGGCTCTTCCATGCAGTATTGAGTAACCCTTCATTATGTTCATCAAATGTTTGTTCAGCTTTTTCTTCAGCATTAAATGCTTTAATGATTTGTTGACCTGAATAAGTTTCTTCAATATGACCATTGAGCTTACCTAAAATCTTTTGTTGTGCTCTAAAATATTTTTGAGAACGTTTCATAATCAATCTCATGATAATTGCACTCAGTGGCAATGTTAATACAGCAACAATCGTTAATTGCCAACTGATGGTCAACATCATAATGAAGACACCAACGATAAGGGTTGCTGAAGAAAATAATGTGGATACACTACTATTGAGTGCTGATCCAATGGTATCAATATCATTCGTCATTCTTGATAATGTGTCACCATGACTTGTTTTATCAAAATATTTTAATGGCAATTTAGCCATCTTATCAAATAAATTTGAACGCATTTCTTTTGTTATTTTTTGCGTTAATCGAGTAATGATAATTCCTTGAGTAATATTGAAAATATAACTTCCTGCATATAGACCAATCAATATATAAACAATTCTCCATATTGCATCAAAATTAATATTGACGATAAAGGAACTTGTTAATGGACTAAATGCAATGCCTTTTTGAACTTCATTGGTAATATTTCCTAATAATCTTGGTCCTAATATTGAAAATGCAGCACCTGTCATAGCAAATAACATAACCAATATTAATTTAAATTGATGAGGTTTTAAATACTTAAGCAACTGCTTAAGCGCTTTTTTCATGGATTTTGGTTTTTCACCAATCATCACACGTCCTGGCCCATGTCCACTGCTTTGAGGTCTTTGAGGAGCTTTGTCTTTTTGTTCTTCTTTATGCATGAGCTAGTTCCTCCTTAGATAATTGTGCATAGGCAATATCTTGGTATGCCTGACATGTTTCTAATAATTCAGGGTGTGTGCCTTTTCCAACGATGGATCCTTCATCTAACACAATGATTTGATTGGCATCCATAATGGTTCCGATACGCTGACCTACAATGATTTGTAATGCATCTTTAGTCACTTTCTTTAAAGCATTGCGTAATGATTTGTCAGTTCTATAGTCAAGTGCTGAAAATGAATCATCAAAGATATAAATGCTTGGTTTCTTAACTAAAGCACGTGCGATAGCAAGTCTTTGTTTCTGACCACCTGAAACGTTGGTTCCACCTTGATCAATAGGACGCTTAAGTCCTTCTTCCGATTCATCAACATAGTCTTTGATTTGAGCAATTTTAAGTGCTTCCATGATTTCTTCTTCAGTAGCAGCTTCATTTCCAAGTCTAGCATTTGATAAAATATCTCCTGAAAATAGTGTTCCTTTTTGAGGAACATAACCCATAAGCTTGTATAAATCTCTTAATTTATATGTTTTGATGTCTTTTTTATTAATCAAGATCTGTCCTTCGCTGACATCATAAAATCTGAGAATCAATTGAATGATGGTTGACTTACCTGATCCAGTTGAACCAATGAAAGCTAATGTTTCACCCTTCTTAGCAACAAAATTAATATCTTTTAAGACACATTCATCTGCATTTGGATATCTGAAACATACATTTTTGAATTCTACTTCTACATTGTTTGATGGCATGATATCATTGACGAATCGTTCATCAATCTTATATTCAGTTTTTAGAACTTCATTAACTCTTCGTGCTGATACCCATGCTCTTGGTAAGAAGATAAACATCATGATGAGCATCATGAATGAGAATAGAATTGTCATAGCATATGAAGTGAATTGAATTTGTAGTGATAATCCTTCATATGGAGTTGCTCCAAGCATGCTGTCTCTAATGAGTAGAGAGCCGACTAGAATTAAACCTAGGTTTAAAGAATACATGATTAAGTTCATACCTGGTCCAATAAAACTCATTGCAGTGTTAACAAAAATATTTGTCTTAGTCAGTGTTGTATTGACATTTTCAAACTTATTTTGTTGAATATCTTCTGCATGATGTGCTCTGACAACACGAATACCCGTGAGTGTTTCTCTAGTCACTTGGTTCAAATCATCTGTTTGTTTCTGGATTCTTGTAAATCTTGGTCCCACAAGGACAAAGATGACTGTGATCATTGTGATAATAGCTATGACACCAGCAATAACAACCATTGACATTGTCGCATTGATATTGGTGATTTTATTGATACCTGATATCGCCATAATCGGAGCAGTAACAAGCATACGTAGCATAATGATGGTTGACATTTGAATTTGAGTGACATCATTTGTTGTGCGTGTGATTAATGAAGGCGTCGTAAACTTATTGACTTCTTCTAATGAAAAGCCTTGCACTTTTTGATAAATATTTTTTCTAATCGTACTTGCAAGTTTTGTTCCTAAACGCGCAGCAATGAAACTCACAATAATGGTTGCTGTGATACTACCCATGGTGATGAGTAGCATCATGCCACCCTCTTTTAATATTTCAGGTGTTTGTGTGGTTCCTGAACCAATACCCTGACTGATCAAAATGATGATCTTACCCATATATTCTGGTAATAATAGGTCAAGTTGGACTTGCGTATAAACAAAACCAATAATGACCAAAATGAGTAGCCAATGATACCATCTGAAAAATCTAAATAATTTAAGCATATTTCACCTCTTGTTTTATGATAACCATGTCTATTATCCATATATTTGTTGATTTGTCAACAATTTTACATTTTTTTTTACAATTACAGATCGTTTATTAGAAACAAACAGGAACCCTTAAAAAAGAGTTCCTGTTAGTGCTTAAATTTATCAGACTTCTTAAGAAATATTTGAGATTAACTATGTGATAACATGTACTCTTTCATACTTGATCATTGTGTGTTTCTCTCCTAAATAGTCATAATCTATATATATCTTCAAATAAATATATGTAAATTCTGAAAAATCATGATATAGAGTTATTGCCTTTTGATTGGGATAGATAATCTCAATTCGTTCAATTGGTATGACATAATAATCTATAAAAACTTCGATAATTATGTTTTCATACATTTTATCAAAATCGGATTCATCTGTAAAACTAATGTCGAAATTATATAAGTTAATCGTTTGTGTCGCTTGTAAATTAACGATGGGGCTAAAGCTTATATATGGTATTGAATGAAAATTCTTTTTATCTTTCTCATCAACAATCACAAGAGATATTATATTCTCAAGTTCAGATTTAGGAATACGTAAAACATTGAATCCAGTGTCTATATTATATGTGTTGGCGATTTTCAAATCATTATCTATAGTAGCTAATTTGAGTTGAACAGTTTGAGTTGTTCCAAAATAAGTGTATGAGTTGTTGTTCTTATAATAATATGACACTAGTATATCTTCACCTTCAAAATCTAATCCTGTTATGACACCATATAATCCGGCATGCGACTCATATGTAAAAATTCCCCAATATGATAACACAGGTGTTCTGATTGTTTTGCTAGCCATCACTTGGTTTTCAAAACCATCGATCAGATCATTGCCTGATGCTTTGACAACAATTTGATAGTCAACATAAGGTGACAAATGATCGAATATATCAGTGTCAATGAGACAACTTGATAAATTGCATATTTCATCAATATCAAAGGAATGCTGTTCTAAAATCACTTTCCCCATTGTCAACAATTCAACAGTTATGTTATCAATGAAGTGATCAGGGTTATCAAACTCAAACCTATACTCAATTTTACTGTAAACAAGATTTACCGGTGTCTCAACAGATTGATTGATGATTCTACTGTATTCTACGTATTTTCTTGAATCGAAGTCAGGATCATCAAAATCAACCCAAATTGAACCATTGACTACCCCATCAAATTGAGGAAGTGTATCCAAATCAAGTTTGCCAATGATTATTCTATATTCAATAGAATCAGGAACATAGAAACAAGTCTGACTATGATATTCACTGTCACTTAATGTCATCACTCGACTATCTACCGAAATCCATGTGCTCCTTTTTTGCATCGCAACAAAATATGTAGCATTAACAAAATAATCATCACTAAAATCATATGTCACACAGATATTTTGAGTGAGCGGACTATAATGAACGTCTGTTATTGAGACTTCAAAGTCTGGGTTGTCACTTCTCGTGACACTGACATTAAAATTCTTCGCATAGGTTGTCACAGTATAATCTGAGTGATCAATCACAATATCATCTTTCTTGCAAGAACTCATCATTATCCCAACAACAACCATTAGGCAAATCACCATCATCTTTTTCATCAGCATATACCTCGATTCATGATTGTTGTTCAACTGTGGAAATATTCATGACAAATAAATAGTAATTTTCATTTGATGGCATGATTATATTATATTTACCTGCTGAAAAGAAATATGTTTGTGTTAAGCTTGTATCTATTACTGATAGTCTTGTGTTATCAATTCCAAAAAATAAGGGAATCCCTTTGGATTCTTCCTCAAATGTCACATAAACATCTGTCTCAAATGTAATTTCATACAAGTAAGATTTTTCTGGTGATGAAAATAGATCATACATATATAATGTATAGTTGTATTCATCAACAATGCCATAAAAAGTATAAGATGTTAATCCAGTTGTCAAAATCCGATAATGATCCTTGTTAAGATCGTCAATAAATATGTTCACTATGTCGTAGAATTGTATAAAATCATAGATTTTTATATAATATGATCCGGGCTGTAATTGATAAGTCCCATCAATTGCACGTTCGATAACCTGCCCATTGGAGTTGTAAAGTTGAACAGTAGAGTTTGCACATGTAACTTCAATTCGCATCGATCGATCAAGGTCTATACTCAAATACGCTACGCCATCTAATTGGTTCGTGACATATACTTTTTCGCCTAATTTAAAAATATCGACTATTTTTGCGTCTTGAAAGGTAGCTTGAACATCTTCTTTGTTATAATAATTTACTGAAAAAGATCCTTCACCTATAACTTTTGAATGGATAATCAAATCGATACGCTGGTGTGATGGATTATAGATTATTAGCTGGATGGGCTGATTGATTGATACGCATCCCAAAAAAGTATCATCAACAATATAAAATTGTGAATCCTTTTGGTTGAATTCAAGCACAACATAATCAAAATTGTTATTCAAGACAAATGTATCGTAGTCCATGTTGTACTGAGTGTCAAAGTTATAGGTTCCAGGACTATCTATATAGGCAGTTTGATCTGAAAAGGTATTTGAATAATCATCAGATACCTCAAAAGTATCAATTGAAAAATTAAAATTATCTCGGTGATTCAAGTCTCTAGCATCTAGTATGTTGATATAGTATACACCTGGATCTAGGTGAATATATTCTAAAGATAGTTCATTTTCAAAATCAAAATAAGGCAAATCTCGATAGTATATATTGTTAATCACATTTGATCCACAATCCATTAAAAACCAATTCACATATGTACTGGATTGATCAATTGAAAATTTATAGTCTCCGCTTGTTTCGATTGCAAAAAAGTAATAGATTGCTTTATTGATATAGCTTGATGCATAGACTGTAACTGTACTGTCGACACTAAAATGCGGCAACGTGCTGATTGATGTGTTTGGATCAAGTGCGTTATTGTATATCTCACTCAATTCAGATAATGACATTTCGATATCTTCTTCAATAACAACCTTTTGTTTTAACGTAATATCATCATTATTGATAAGTGTAGAATAATCAATATAAATGGCTTGTTCTGCACTAGGAAAATCCTCATGAAGCACTATCCTAACTCTGATGGTTTGGTTTGCTGAAATCGAGTAACTTGGATCATACATTCTGACAATCGAGGTGATATATTGTTGCTGAGTCAAGTTAAAATCTGTTAATGGAATATCCGTGTTATTTAAACTGCAATAGTTAATCCCTTGATTCATTAATGCTTGATTAATATAAAACGCTGGATGATTTATAAGTGACATGATACCATCATATGATGATGAATCATTTTTCTTGATGTAAGGTGTCATAGCTGCTTCAATACCTGAATCATTCCAACTAACTCTTTCATAATTAAATGTTTCACTATTTTTAAATAAAACAAGTTTTTCGCGAGTTTCAAATAATTCTGTTTTCTCATTTCTGGATTTATAACGACTATATAGGTAATTTTTGTCATATAAATAAGTTTCTTCAAAATATTTAATATGTTCTTTGCTGCTGACTGTGTAAATATCAGTTGTTACTACATAGGTGTAATCATTGATGTTATCTTTAATCTTGTCATAATATAAACCGTCTTTATCAAAATCATCAATACTTTGAGCATTAAGATGAAAAAAGAACCAAATACCAAATATCATAATCAATAAAAATACAATCGATTTTTTTAATATAGACATCAGATTCCCTCACAAATTAAAAATGTTTACCCCAAAAACGAATTTCTATTGATGTTATTATATCATATAAGCGATGAAAATTAATATCCCAAATATATAATCTTATATTAGTCTTCATTATAAAAAAACTGCAAATCGTAATCATTGATTTGCAGTTTTTGTTTTATATGATTTTACTTTTATTTATCTAGGATTCTTGATGTTTGCGTGTGCAGCAGCAAGTCTAGCAATAGGAACTCTAAATGGTGAACAAGAAACATAGCTTAAACCAATATTATGACAGAATTCAACAGAGATTGGATCTCCACCGTGTTCTCCACAAATACCTAACTTAATGTTTGGTCTTGTTTGTTTCCCAAGATCAACTGCCATCTTCATCAATTTACCAACACCTTGTTGGTCAATATGAGCAAATGGGTCACTTGCGAAAATCTTCTTAGTATAATAATCCCCTAAGAACTTACCAGCATCATCTCTTGAGAAACCAAATGTCATTTGTGTTAAGTCATTTGTACCAAAACTGAAGAATTCAGCTTCTTTAGCAATTTCATCAGCTAATAAAGCAGCTCTAGGAATTTCAATCATTGTACCAACATAATATTTAAGATTAACACCAGCAGCTTTAATGATTGCATCAGCAGTTTCAACAACGATGTCTTTAACATATTGAAGTTCTTTAAGTTCTCCAACAAGAGGAATCATGATTTCAGGAACAACATTCATACCTTCTTTATTGACTGCAATAGCAGCTTCAATCACAGCTTGAGTTTGCATCACTGCGATTTCAGGATATGTAACACTTAGACGAACACCACGGTGACCTAACATAGGATTTGTTTCATGTAGATCATCAATAGTCTTTTGTAGTGTTTCATATGTTAATCCCATTTCCTTAGCCAAAGCTTCAATATCATCTTTGTCTGTTGGAACGAATTCATGTAGAGGTGGATCCAAATAACGAATGGTTACGGCGTAACCTTTCATTTCTTTATATAAACCAATGAAGTCTTCTCTTTGCATAGGAAGTAGCTTAGCTAAAGCCTTTTTTCTTTCCTCAACATTCTTAGCAACGATCATTTCTCTAACTGCAGGAATACGATCTGCTTCAAAGAACATATGTTCGGTACGGCATAAGCCAATACCTTGAGCACCATAATTATAAGCAACTTTAGCATCTCTTGGGTTGTCAGCATTTGCACGAACTTCTAATGCTCTATATTTATCAGCCCAAGCCATAAGCTTACCGAAATCACCGGATACTGTAGCATCTTGAGTTTCTACTTTTTGGCCATAAACCTTACCGGTAGAACCATCTAATGAAATCCAGTCGCCTTCTTTAAAGATTTCTCCGTTAACTTCAAATGTCAAATTCTTTTCATTTACGTGCACTGCACCAGCGCCTGCAACACAGCATGTTCCCATACCACGAGCAACAACTGCAGCATGTGATGTCATACCACCACGTGATGTTAAGATACCTGATGAAACGATCATACCTTCAATATCTTCTGGAGATGTTTCTTGACGTACTAATACGACAGGAAGACCATCTTTAGCTTTCAATTCTTTTGCTCTATCAGCACTAAAAGTTACGCGTCCAGTAGCTGCACCAGGAGATGCATTTAAACCAGTCGTAATGACTCTAGCTTTTTTAAGTGCTTCAGGGTTGAATTGTGGATGTAATAATGCGTCTAATTGTGCAGGTTCAACCTTTAAAACTGCTTCTTTTTCTGTCAATACGCCTTCTTCAACAAGATCGATAGCAATCTTTAAAGCTGCTTGAGCAGTTCTCTTACCATTACGTGTTTGAAGCATATATAATTTACCTCTTTCGATGGTAAATTCCATATCTTGCATATCACGATAGTGAGCTTCTAATTTTCTAGAAATGTCATCAAATTGTTCGTATAAAGCTAAATTGTCAGATTTTAGTTCTGCAATTGGTTTTGGTGTACGAATACCAGCAACAACGTCTTCACCTTGTGCATTAAATAAGTATTCACCATAAAGTTCTTTAGTTCCATCAGATGGATTACGTGAGAATGCAACACCTGTACCTGAGTCTTCACCCATGTTACCAAAGACCATGCCTTGAACGTTAACGGCTGTTCCCCATTCGTAAGGAATGTGGTTTAAACGACGGTAAGTATTTGCACGAGGATTGTCCCATGATCTAAATACTGCAGTAATCGATTCAATCAATTGAACTTTTGGATCTTGTGGGAATGGTTCACCCTTCAATTCTTCGTATCTTGCTAAAAAGCGAGCTACAAGTTCAATTAAGTCATTTGCATCAAGATCAGTGTCTAATTCAACACCTTTTTGTTCCTTCATTTCTTCTAATAAATGTTCGAAATTTGCTTTTTCAATGTCCATAACAACGTCAGCAAACATTTGAATGAAGCGACGATATGAGTCATAAGCAAAACGAGGATTATTAGTTAGTTTAGCTAATCCTTTTACAGATACATCATTTAAACCTAAGTTTAAAATAGTATCCATCATACCAGGCATAGATGCTCTAGCACCTGAACGAACAGAAACTAAGAATGGATCATTCTTATCTCCGAATTTCTTTCCTGCTTCTTTTTCAGTAACTGCAAGTGCTGCATCGATTTGAGCGATGATTTCACTTGAAATAACTTTCTTTTTAGCATAATAATCATTACAAGCGTCTGTTGTAACTGTAAAACCTTGTGGCACTGGCATCCCTAGTGATGTCATTTCAGCTAGGTTAGCACCTTTACCACCAAGAATGTTCTTCATGGTTGCGTTGCCTTCTTTAAATAAATAAACATATTTAGCCATTTGTATTTTCCTTTCTTTTTACTAATAAATTTATAATCATAGTCTCAATTATGAAACTTTCTTAACCAATTGATATAATTCATTTTTTGGTCTTGTTTGACCAACGACATTTGCGAATGGTAAATGTACCATTCTTGAATCTCTGATTCCTACACATACACCATAAATACCATCATTAAGTAATTCAACTGCATATGTTCCCATTCTAGAGCCTAAGATACGATCTTCAGGACATGGAGAACCACCTCTTTGAATATAACCTAAGACTGTTGCTCTAGAAGCAAATCCAGTTTTTTCTGTAATTTCTTCAGCAAGTGCATGAACATCTACTATTTTCTCAGTAATAACAACAATTGCGTGTCTTCTACCTTTTTCTTTATGTTCTTTAAGTCTTTTGAACATATGTTCTTTATCCATAGGATTTTCAGGTGTGATGATAAATTCAGCACCACCACAAATACCAGCGAATAATGCAAGATCGCCACAGCGTCTACCCATGGTTTCAACAATCGAGCATCTTTGATGTGAGGTTGATGTGTCTCTTAATTTATCGATGGCATCAACAATTGTTTCAACTGCTGTAGAAAACCCGATAGTAAAATCGGTACCCGCAATATCATTATCGATTGTACCAGGTAATCCTATGACTTTAATGCCTAATCTAGAGAATTCCATAGCTCCACGATATGTACCGTCTCCACCAATAACAATCAATGCTTCGATACCTCTATTTTTTAAATTCTCAGCAGCGACTTTTCTAGCACTTTCTTCATGGAACTCAGCAGATCTTGCAGTTCCTAAAAAAGTTCCTCCCAGTGATAACATACCTGAGACACTGTGTGAACTTAGATGTTCCATATCATCCTTAATCAAGCCTGCATAACCGTCTTTGATGCCATAAATTTCATGCTTATAGAGTGTACCCGCACGAACGACCGCACGAATTGCAGCATTCATTCCTGGTGCATCTCCGCCAGATGTCAAAACACCAATTTTCATATTTTTTGCTCTCCTTACATAAAAAAACGTACTACCTCATATATTATAACACATACTATGTATGAAATACACTCGTAGACACTACATTTTATAGCTTATGAAAACGATTTTATCCGTGTTTGTCCCTAGTAATTTTATAAATTGTGGTAAAATAACAAATGGTAAAATAAAATTATGAGAATGGTGATTATATGAAAAATTTAGTAGGAGCTGCACTTTTAGGTCAATCTGGTGGACCAACCAGTGTCATTAATGCAAGTGCTGCTGGCGTCTTTTTGGAAGCCTTGAAGCAAGAAAATATTACAGAAGTATACGGAGCAGTTCATGGAATTAAAGGTATCCTCCATGAAGATTTTTACGACATGAAGCAAGAAGATCCTGCAGAACTCATGTTGTTAAAGAACACCCCATCTTCTGCTATCGGTAGCGTGCGCTACAAGATGAAGAATATCAAAGTTGATGATAGTGAATATCAAAGACTTCTTGAAGTATTTAAGAAATACAATATTCGTTATTTCTTCTATAATGGTGGAAATGACTCAATGGATACATGTAATAAAATCAGTAAGTTCCTAAAGAAATCTGGTTATGATTGCAATGTTATGGGTGTCCCAAAGACAATCGATAATGATTTAAATGCAACAGATCATTCACCAGGATATGCAAGTGCAGCAAAATATGTTGCTACAACATTGATGGAGTTGTATCATGATGCAACCGTCTATGATACACCACAAGTAACCATCGTAGAAATCATGGGTAGAAATGCTGGTTGGTTGACTGCTGCTGCTGCATTAGCTCAATCTAAAGGACAAGGACCAGACTTGGTCTATTTACCTGAAATTCCATTTGATTTTGATGATTTCTTTGTTCATGTACAACGTGTTATTGCTCAAAAAGGTAAATGCATCGTGGCTGTCAGTGAAGGTATTAAGACAAAAGATGGAAAATATATTCCTGAGTTATTTGCTGATTTGAAAAAAGATGCTTTTGGACATGCACAACTTGGTGGTACTGCACAAGTATTAGCCGAAGAAGTTGGCAAACGTACAAAAGTCAAAGTCAGAGCAATTGAATTTAGTCTATTACAACGTTCTGCTGCTCATTTAGCTTCAAAAGTCGATGTAGAAGAAGCCTTCAATTCAGGTAAAAAAGCAGTTCAAGCTGCAGTTCGCGGAACTACTGACAAAATGGTTGGATTTAAGAGAATATCAAGCAATCCTTATAAGATGAAATATGTTCTTCTTCCATTGAAATTAGCTGCTAACACAGAACAGAAAGTTCCACTAGAATGGATCTTACCTGATGGAAAAGGTATGACTCAAGATTATATCGATTATGCTCTTCCACTGATTCAAGGTGAAAGTAAAGCCAAATTGGTTGATGGACTTCCAAGATTTGCAAAGCTAAAGAAGATTAGAGTTCCTAAAAAATAAATTATTAAATGAAAATAAAAGAGCCATCGGCTCTTTTTTTGTTTTTATCTTTTAATTGTTTACCGTAATGCTTACTTCATATTGACCTATTGCTCCTGCTGAGTTAAATAATAAATAATAGCTCCCTACAACAAGATCAATGTCATAGTAACCTGAATCCATGTAATAGAATCCAATAAAATTATATACACTATCATATACAACAAGTGAGTGTCTATACTCATGATTAAACTCTATATGGTAATTCCCATCGGATTGAACATTAAAGGATAAAACATCCGCATCCACACTATATTGAAAATCAATGGATTTAGGTGTGTTTAATTCAATATATGTTCTGTTAACCTCTGCCCAAGCATAATTAGGATAATCATCAATAGTATATGTATCAATTAAACTTAAATCATGTGAATAAGTATTGGTATTGTATAAGAAATGTACATCTGCTAAAACATAATTTTCGTATCCATTAACATTAGTGTCTAACACTTCGTTTAAATAATCAACAGTGTCAAATGAAATGTTAAATAATGTTTTTGAAGGTTTTGTAAAGTATGTAGTGATATTAAAATTAATATCAGATAGGTCATAATTACTTTCATCTTTAAGTGTTGCATTCGAAATTGTTAATAAATATGCTAAGTATGCTGGATTAGCATTGATAAATGTCCCAGCATTAATTGCAAATGAATATTCATACCCACTATCAGTTTCTTCTAAAGTTGGTTCACTTGCAAGAAGATTAGGTAGAAAACTTTCATATGCCCAATCATTCATAGCCGGATATGCTAATGATTGAATATACTGTCCATCATTTTCATAATATGAATAGACGGTATCGTCTATACGTTTGAAAAAATTCTCTCCATATTCAAAAAATGCAAAAATGTCCTCTCGATTGAAAAACGTATAATCATCTTTTCTATATGTGATTTGAGTTTCATTGGCTCTTTTTCTATTAATCTCGACAACTAGATTATAACTCTCGTCACTTTTAAGTTGAGTCATTGCATCATTATACATACTTTGGAATGATATCACATCGGGTTCATTCGGATCATCAATGATTTCTTCAGGAGTTTCTGTACATCCTACGATAAAAATACTTAATGCAAAAATTAAAAAAACACTATATAGCTTACTATTGAATCGTGAAATAAATGATTTTATCATTTCTAGCCCCCATTGACTTTTTGTTTATAATTATATCATGCGAATTACATGATTGATAGTCCAGATTTAAAAAACTTAAGGAATTGCTTTTTTTGAGTATATCTCTGTTCAAGTCATTTTCACATATCAAAAGTGGGATTTTCATTATATAATATAATAAAATAACGAAGAAGAGGTGCAACTCATGGATTTTTTAAATTCTTGGTGGCTATATGTAATCATAGGTATCGTTTTTGCTTATGTTTTATTACAATCCACTGTTTTTTTACTTAAAGCAAGAAAGAAAGCTAAAGCGTTAGGTTTTTCAAATCAACAAATCAATAAAACGATTACTTCTTCAATGATTTTCAGTTTAGCTCCTTCATTTGCTATTGTCTTTGGACTTGTCTATCTTAGTCCAGCATTTGGATCGATGATTGCAGGTATGAGACTAGGAACATTAGGGGCAGTAACCTATGAATTACCGGCTGCTATAAATGTAATTAATGGTGTATTTAATTTAAATATTGGGGATGTATTATCATCAGAAGTCGTGATTACAGCATTATGGGTTATGACTTTTGGCTGTATTCCACCACTCTTAATCATTCCCTTATTCTTTAAGAAATACAATTCTAGTTTAGACCGAATAAAAAAAAGAGATTCTTCATGGAATGCCATCATGATGGATGCTTTATTTCTTGGGATGATTTCAGCATTTGTCGGTTATGTTTTAGCACGTAAAGAAGTCGAAGGACAAGACCCATATATTTCAGTTCTTGCAATTATAGTTTTATTATCTTCTGCCATTTTTATTTTGATGTTTGGCCTACTTATGAAAAAACTCAAATGGGATTGGTTAAAGAATTATGCTTTACCATTATCCATGATTGGTGCGATGGCATTAGCAATTCTATTTGCAAGTTTGGGGGTAAGATAATATGAATAAAACATATCAAGATCAATTACATGCACAAGGAAGAATTTGGATGCTTGGTGCATTAGCATTATTTATCAGTGTTCCGATTATCATTAGTACAATTACAGGAGTTTGGCCAACTTTTGCAAACTTCTTACCTGGATTTTTTGCTACTGCCGTCATTTTCTGGCCAGTAACAACCATTGAAGTCTTCACATTTACACCTATGTTAGGCACAGGAAGTAGTTATCTAGCATTTGTTACAGGGAACTTGACGAATTTGAAAGTACCTGCTGCACTAAATGCGCAAGATGCATTAAATGTGACTAAAGGTACTGAAGAAGGTGATGTCATATCTACTTTAGCAGTTGCTTCATCAAGTATCATTACAACCCTGATTATTATCATTGGTGCAATTCTCATCATTCCACTTTCACCTTTGTTTGAATCTGAAGCATTGAAACCAGCATTCGATAATGTCATTCCTGCTTTGTTTGGAGCTTTAGGAATTGTCTACATTATGAAAAGATGGCAAGTCGCATTGCTACCATTATTTGTTATGATTATTTTCTTCTTGTTTGTACCTGGAAGTGGTCGTCTTGTTGGTATCATGGTTCCTGTTGGTGTTGGTATTTCTCTTTTAGTAGCAAGAGCCTTATATAAGAAAGGAATGATTAAATAATGGAATGGTATGCATTACTCATCATTCCGGTCGTCATCATCATTTTAGTCATTGTTCGAACAATCAATTTTAAACCTGTTGATATTCCTGAAATGAGAAAAAGACATGAAATTGATGAGAAAAGAGTCGTTGACTCATTGTCTAAAATGCTTCAATTTAAGACTGTTTCAAATGTCGATTCATCTTTAGTGAATCATGCTGAATTTGAAGCATTTAGAGCATTTTTAAAATTACGTTATCCCTTAATTAATGAACAAGCCCAATATAGTGAACACGAAGCTGGAGTCCTCTTCCATCTAAAAGGGGAATCCAGTGAAAATCCTACTGTCTTGATGTCACATTATGATGTCGTTCCAGTCATGGAAGGATGGCAAGAAGATCCATTTTCTGGACGAATCAATTCTGAAACTGTTTATGGTCGTGGGGCATTAGATACAAAGAGTAGTTTGAATGCTGTAATGGAATCCGTGGAATATGCATTAAGTCAAGGAAAGAAGTTTAGAAATGACCTTTATTTGGCTTTCTCAGGCGATGAAGAAGTATTTGGTCCATCCGCTCCTGCAATTGTTAATTACTTTAAATCTCATGATATAAAACCTTATGTCGTACTTGATGAGGGGGGAGCAATTGTATCTAAGATGTTTCCTGGTGTAAAGAAAAAAGTAGCTGTTATAGGTATTGCAGAAAAAGGTTTTATGAATGTAAAACTTACTGCTTTGTCAAAAGGTGGTCACGCTTCAACTCCACCTAAGCATACACCTATCACGGATCTTTCTAAGGCTGTTTTAAAGCTCAATAATCACCCCTCATTCAAACTAAAACTCACTGCTCCTGTTAAAGCATTATTTGATAC
>JAIPGC010000025.1 GCA_021736335.1 Acholeplasmataceae bacterium
TAAGCAACTGCTCCCTATTTAGCTCAACATTTAGTTGAATGATTTCTGTAGTATGGCTTTGAATGAATGTTCTCGAATCAATCCGCAATGTTCCAGAACCATTTATAGTACCATCTGCATAATGAAACTGTTTTAGTATTGAAATTATACTGTCGGGCACACCGTTTCTCCTCATAAAGTTTTCAAATAGTGAAAGTTGTTCCTGATGCACACTGTTTCCCGAACCCTTTTTTACACTAACATATTTCTCAATACCATTCGATGTAATAACTAAATCGGGTTTTCCTTGACCACTCAATTGTCTAGCTTCAAATGTTTGAGTAGCAGAGACATCTTGATAAAGAAATTCTAGGAACCCTTTGATATTAGAATTAAATTCAGAATAATTTGAGACTCTATTTATGTAATCGACAATATTCGATTCATTTAAAAAACCAGAACTGTTATCTCCAAACATAATTTTCTCCCCAATTGAATAAATTATTTTAGCTTAAGTATATCACGGCACTCGATTTTATACAAATTGTGTTAAAATTATCAATAGAATATATAACAAGTATAAAAGAAAGATATCATAATGCCATTTCAAATCATTAGAAACAATATCATAGATGTCCAAGCTGATGCAATAGTCAACTCTGCAGACCCTAAAGTCTTTATTGGTCTTGGAGTAGATAAAGCAATTCATGAAGCTGCAGGTCCTGAACTATTCATAGAAAGAAAACGCATTGGAGAAATCAAAACTGGAGAAGCTTTTATCTCTAGTGCTTTTCGACTTAGAGCCCATTATGTCATCCATACAGTAGGACCCATTTGGCAGGGTGGCACTCACAATGAATACAAGCTTCTTGAAACAACCTATCTAAACTCTCTTGAATTAGCTTTTAATAATAAATGTCAATCGATAGCATTTCCATTAATCTCTACTGGAGCATTTGGATTTCCTAAAGACCAAGCCTTAAATATTGCTATAGCATCCATCAAATCATTCCTAACCAATCATGATATGATGGTCTATCTTGTTGTCTACGATAAAGAATCATATGTCTTATCTAAAGATCTAATGGATTCTGTGAGTTCATTCATTGATGACAACTTTATAGATGAAGAAGAAATAGTAGATTCATATTATCAAGAGACTACGTTTGATGCTTTTGAATTACCACGTGCATCAAAGGATCGTCGCTCACCTTCTAAAAAGAAAGAAAGATCTTTAGATGAACTAATGGCTGAATTAGAAGATACATTCTCTGAATCATTACTGAAATTAATTGATAGATTAGGTGAAACTGATTCTACAATCTATAATAAAGCAAACATCGATAGAAAACATTTCTCTAAAATAAGAAAAAGCGATTATCATCCAAGTAAAAAAACAGCAGTAGCTTTAGCTGTTGCTCTTGAGCTTAATCTTGATGAAACAAAAGATTTAATTGGAAGAGCTGGATATGCATTTGCGAATAACAATTATTTTGATGTCATCATTGAATATTGTATTAAAAATAAAATCTATGATATCTATCAAATCAATATGATCTTATTTGAATATGATCAACAACTGTTAGGTGCTATTGTATAAAGAATTTGAGATGTAGAAGGAGGAAACATGAAACAAGTGATTAATGGTAAGACCATTGAATTTATTGAAGATACACATGAATACTATGTTGATGGTATCAAAGTTCCAAGTGTCACTCAAATTGTAGCATCAGTACTTCCTTCTCAATATAAAGATATAGATCCAGCAGTACTTCAAAGAGCTGCTGATAAGGGTATATCACTTCATAAAGAGATAGAACTCTTTGAAACTACAGGTATTGTTGGCAATACAGAAGAATTCAAGAATTACCTCAGATTGAAAAGAACCAACCAATTTTATGCAACCGAAAATGAAGTTTTGATTTATATTGAATATGAGGGAAAACCAGTTTGTGCGGGTAGACTTGATATGATTATCCAGTCAGAAGAATTACAGGGCCTAGGGATAGGTGACATCAAAAGAACATATAATATCCACCACGAACATTTGAAGCTTCAATTAAATCTTTATGCCATAGGCTATGAACAAAGTTATTTAAAAGAAATCAAGTATTTAAGATGTATACATTTGAGAAATGGCGAAAGTAATTATATAGATATTCCTATCGATTTTTCATACGCTTCAAATAAACTAAAGGAATATCATTATTAAAATTTACCTTAAAATTCATATTTTTATAATATACAATCAAGGAGATGATTAATGCGATTTTACATTTCAATAATGAATTAGCACTACAAAGTAATGGTTACACATGTGACTAATTTTAATGCTATAAGTTGATTCCTATTTTGCGTAGGGTTATTAACTTAGGATTATCATTTATTAAAAATTCAAGTCAACGAAGAATAGGTTGTTCTTAAGTGTCAAAGTTGATAAAATTTAACCAAAGGAGCGGACACAAGTGTTCGAATAAAAAATTGTGAGTAAAATAGGAAATTTGATTCAGCAATTAAGAATAAAAAATGGATTAACTCAAGCTCAACTAGCAGAAAAATTAGGAATTACAGATAAAGCAGTTGGTAAATGGGAGCAAGGTCAAGGAGATCCGGACTTGTCACTAATAAAACCAATATCTAAATTTTTTGGTATATCAACCGACGAATTGCTTAATGGCACGATAGATGAATTTACCAATGATGTTAACAAAAGCATATATGAAAAAATTGTTTTATCTGGACTTGATAAATTACCTAGATTTCTAGAACAAGGCATCGATTTGTTTGGAACTGACGAATATAATAAATCACTAATTGATTATGTATATGAGCACAGGAACATTTATTTTTTAGAATACGCCATTAAAAATGGTTGGTTTGAAAATCTAGAAGTTCAATTTATTGTAACCACCAAACGCAATAGTTATTATGGCAATTTGATTGAGAATAAAAGCATAGTTTTTTATTTTCAGAAACGATTAATGAATAAAGTAAAGCAAACATTAATAGGAATGAATAATAATCAAGGAAAATTAGTGTATAGACTTCAAAACTCTGTAGAATATACCCATTCAAACACAATTAAAACATCTACCATTTTAGATTATGACACAATTAGTATTCTTTCGATAATTATTGAGAATGAGATACATGAGTTATTTGATTTATATGCTAATTACGTATTTTTCAAAAAGAATGATTCAGATTATAGTATTTTAGAATTCTACAGCAAAAGAAGTACTTTTGATAAAGTATTTCTAAATAAAGTTCTTAAGTTCTTCCGATTTGATGTATTATTACACTTAGCTATTCAGTCTAATAATAAAGCACTGATTGATTTGCTTGCAAAATTATCAAACCCCAATATTCATTCGGTGTCAAAAGAATACTTCGAGGAGCTTATTAAGTTGAATCATTTTGATATTAATAATAATATTTTACTGCATGAAAATTATGTAAATCAGATTGATATAGCATTAGTTTATCAATTCAACAAATTTGTCTATGATAGATTGCCGACAAACATAAAACAAAAAAACGCACATAACTTAACCGAATTTGTCTCGGATAAATCAGAAGAAGAAGTTGTTCTACATCTTAATGCGAAAGAATTGATTTCTGACAATAAAGTACAACTTTTAGAAAAACACCTTGAACTAGTAGATAAAGCTGTCAAACATGTTGATCAATTCATTGAAAATATTACGACACTAAAAAGCAATACAAGTGAATATATATTTGATAAAGTAATTGTAAATGAGTTCAATAATACATTCGGGAAATATTTTATTTATGATACATTTAATCGGGATTCTTATTTCAATAATTATGGCATTCTAAAAGATGAGCAAAAAGAAGAATTGATAAAGATAAACGAAGCAAGAATTAATCATGTATGGTTACAAGAAAAGTTGAATAATGCATCAGGAAAAGGAAAAAAATATATTTATAAATATATAAAATATACGTTTGATAATTCTTTTGAGTTTCAGTTATCGAAGATGTCTGATGAATCAATCTCTGCCCTAATACCGTTCCTAAATGAAGACACAAAACATAAGGTTTTGAACAGTTATAACAGAGACAATCCAGCAGTTATTAAAAAATTGCTTGAGTATGGTGGGAAATTTTATAAGGATTATAATTCTAATAGTAGTGAAGTCATCAATTTTAACTATTCAACAATTGAATTTAGAACAAATAGAGAAGTTGAAAGTGATAACATGAGAGAAATAAATAAGTTTGATTTGATTAAAACGTTACAATTTAAGCTATTACTAAATGTAAAATAATGAATTCGAAAAATTTCAGAATTTGTGTACTAGTAAAAAATCATATGATATAATGAAATTACCATAAAGAGAAGGCGAGAGACAAGCTCAATGACCCTTCAGCAACCTACCTATAAGGCAAGGTGCTAAAGCTTGATGGATGGGGTATATTTAAACAGATTCATGATCCTATTCAACCAATGGGGTCTTTTTCTTTGCATGGAATAAAGAAGAAAGGAGACTTACTATAATAAGTCAAGCAATAAATTACATTAAATAGTAAAAGACCTCACATGGAAGTCTAAATCTGTCATATGAACCAACAAGAGGTAGCTACACCCTCATTTGATTATTTGAATAGTGAATAATCAAATGTCAATTGATTGACACCTAAGTAGTATATTGTACGAATCATTTTTCTAGCACAGTGAACCATGGCGACTTTATGATGTTTACCTTCAGCACGTTTCTTTTGATAATAATCATAAAGTGTGGGATTCAATCTTAAGCCAGCAAATGTGATTTGCCAAATCGTCATTCTGAGTAAACCAGAGCCACGCTTGACTAGGTGACCTCTAGTTTCCATCATTCCAGATTGATTAACAGATGTATCCAGTCCTGCAAATGAAATGATTTGAGCAGGATTCGTAAAGTTTTTAAAATCACCTAATTCAGCGATAATAATGGCTGCTGATATGAGTGTAACACCCGGTATGGTTGTAAGTGTTTGAGGAATATCTTCCACGAGCGATAAAATTTCACTCTCAAGAACCTCAAGCATTAAAGATAAGTCTTCATAATGTTGAATAGAGAGTTTAAGCAGTAAGAGGTCAGATTTGGTTTCATATCCAACAGATGATTGAGCGAGATTCTTAAGTTTTTGAATTCTGACATAAGAAACTCTTCCCTTAGAATAAGTCCGAATGGATTCATAATCTTTGGGTTGAAGTTTGCTGACGCGGGATCTAGATTTGAACTTCTTGAGCATGAAGATGGCTGTACCAGCGAGTCGCTCATTAAAAAAAGGTTTGAATTCAGGAAATATCCGATCTAAGATATTGGTCATCTCAATGAGTGCTTTGGACCTGTTCATCATTTGGACATGTCTAAATCTAACGAGTTGTTTTAATTCATTGATGTGGTAAAATCTAGTATGTAAGGTCTTGTAGTCAACAGAACCTAGCATACTTGAAATAGTTTTGGCGTCAACTTTATCAGTCTTTGTCTTACGTAACGATAATGCTTTCGAGAACATGTGCGTTAAGTAAGGATTAAATTCTAGATAAGTATAACCAGATACCGTAATAAACTGTTTAAGGTTTGATCCATAGTGTCCTGTTGACTCAAGACCTATTCTTATTTCTTGAGACCAATCTAATGATTTTAGAGTCTCAAGAAATGAATCAAATCCTAAACGATTGTTCTCAAAGCTGAATGCTTTGATTGATTCACCTGCTTCAGTAGCTATGAAGCAGTCGTGTTTGTACTTAGAGATATCAATACCAATCAAGTACATAAAAACACCTCCAAATTGAGTTTTAGCACTGGGTAAGTCACAGATTTCTTATTGATGTAGTCTTGTGATGAAGCGTCTAGCGCTAACTTACTGATTGACATTAAAAAATAAGAACTGTGGTAAGAGTCTCCTTTAATAGTCAAGGCTATACAATCATAAAACAAATCCACAGTGCTTAATTAGATTATAACAATAGAAAGAAAGGAAGCTATACTCAAACTATTACTACAGTTCTGAGTATACAAGAACAATCATGAAATATGCTATTGATATACCAAGACATCAACAATTCTATATCAGATATCAAGGTTTAAAGGATGTGAAGCTACTCAAGGAAATATTAGAACCAAAAGGCTTTCATTTTGAAGATTATATTGGGACATGTGACTATTCATTTCCCATACTTGTTGTTAATTATTTAGATAAAGATGTATTTGGCTCAAATGTAACCAATATGGCTTGTGCTGCTCAATGTGGAGCAACTATACTTTCAGTTGATAGATTCTTAAAAGAAATAGTAGAAGAAAATTGAATATCAACATCTCTTTTACTGATCGGTCTAAAGAAGACCAAAAAGGAGAAATCATGAAAAAATACAAGATTTTAGAAAGAGATGTTGTTATTGATGGGATTTATTGTGACTATGTGTATGATAATGAAGAAGATACTTATTATCTTATGACGAGCTATGATGGGAAGTATGCTTTGATGGCTTTAGGTGATGACGCTAATGATTCAAAAATCACATTCTATTTCTTTTCAATGGAGTTTTGCGGTATGTTTGATACATGGGGTAAAAAAGAATTTATTAGACATGTCAACAAGTATAAAACTGTTAAATCAATTAGAAGACTTAATATTAATGAAATTCATGAGATAATTGATATCATTAATATTTATTAACTAAAAAAGAGGAATGCAAGAGGGTTTTACTCCTGCATTCCTCTACTATTTTCTCATATCATTAGTGTGACTATTTTTTAAACTTAATACCATAATGCATAGTTAATTTAGATAATGCCAAAGTTACCATGGTTACATCATCTGTAAGTCCTAACATGGGTACCAAATCAGGAATTACATCCATTGGGAATATTAAATACAGTAATGCTCCTATTGCGATTGCTTTCACAGCTTTATTATTTTTAGGATCATTGACAGTAGTCCAGAGATTAATTACTTGACCCCATACCTTTTTAATAGGACCTTTATTCATTTTCATTAACAATCTTTCATCAATACTGTCTGAGTTTTTTGTAGAAAATTCATTTAGCATAACCATTGAATCATTATTTATCTCTTTAATTGATGGATTAGTCAGCAATACTTTAATATCAAATTTACTCTTTGCAAACTCATCAATTAGTTTTTGCATCTTAACTGCGTTTTCCAATGATACTAAATCAAAGAATGAACGTACTAAGTTTTGTTCTGAAGGACTAAATGTGCCATCTTCTAACGCTAGCAGAATTGCATGTGTTAGCAAATTTAACACATCCTTCTCCTCCATACCCTCTAAATGTCTTCTAATATCATTTTTTGTATAGTTCTTATACTCATATTCATCTATCTGATACATCTTTCTTAGTTTATATATCATATCCATTTCATCATGAGTAACATTACCATCAGCTTCTGACATTAGTTTCAATAGTTCTAGCAAGATTTCTTTTTCTTTTGTACCTATACTTGCTTTATACATATGAACCCTCCCATTTTGATTTTATTATATCATTTGATTAAATAAAAGTATCTTGAAAATTACAAATGCTCCCTATTCGAAATATAAAAGGTCAAACACATGAATTATGTATACCAGTTATGAAATAGAAAATTTAGTTCGATTGACAAGTATTTTATATTTAAGATGAATAAATTGCATAGAGTTTAAATATTAACATGATAAATGTCGCATACCATGCGACCATTTTTACTTTTATAACTGTTAATATATAGGCATAATAGAAAAAAGAGAGGGTAATAAAATGAAAAAAGGATTAACAGAAATTGTCTTTATTTTGGATAGAAGTGGTTCTATGAGTGGGTTAGAAGAAGACACGATTGGTGGATTCAATGCTATGATTTCTAAACAAAAGAAGATTGAAGGTGAAGCAATCGTATCAACAGTGTTATTTGATGATAGATTTGAAGTTCTACACAACAGAGTGCCATTAGAACAAGTTAGACCTATGTCATCTAAGGATTACTATGTAAGAGGTTCTACAGCGTTATTAGATTCTATTGGTAGAGGTATTCATAAAATTGGGAATGTACAAAAGTATACACCAGAAGAATTCAGAGCTGAAAAGGTAATCTTTGTCATAACAACAGATGGAATGGAAAATGCAAGTAGGGAATACACATATGATTCTATTAAGAAAATGGTTCTTCATCAAAAAGAAAAGTACAATTGGGAATTCATTTTCTTAGGTGCAAATATTGATGCATTAGAGACTGCAGAAAGATTTGGTATAAATAGAGATAGGGCAGCTAATTATCATTCTGATGGAAGAGGAACAAGAACAAATTACAAAGTTGTTGGGGAAGCCATTAGCAACCTAAGAATGAATAGTGAACTTACAGTGGATTGGAAAAATGAAATAGACGAAGATTTTCAAAAAAGACAAAAATAAATCATAAAGATATCGTTCATATAAATTTCAATATAAATAAGAGCACAAAACTATATAAATATGATAAAATATCTATAAATATGCACTAGGGTATTTCTGCAAAATGAAATAGAGGGGAAGCCGATTTCTTTGGGGGAATTGCTGACTATGATAGCTGAATAAGATAAATAGGCGAATTAAGTTCGCTTTTTATCGTTATAAAGATCAGGAGAATAATATGAGAAAGTATTTTGTCATTCTATGCTTGTTTGTTTTTGCTTTTCTACTGGTATCGTGTGGAGAACCAGTAGAAGAAGATCCAATTAAGTATTTGGTTACATTCAATTCAAATGGTGGACCAACGACAATGGTCTTTGTTGAAGAGGGACTGACAGTCCAAGCTCCAGCAGACCCAGTCAAGGCTGGATACACTTTTATTGGATGGTTTAAAGATGTTGATTTAACAGAAAGTTGGATATTTAGTACTGATGTTGTTCAATCTAGTATAACTTTGTATGCTAAGTATGAGATTATACCTGGATTAGAAGAAATAGCAGGTATTAGTTTAAATGATCTAACAACTGTTTATGACACACAGGAAAAAGTTATATTAATCACAGGAACTCTTCCGTCAGGTGTCACAGTGGAATATACGAATAATAGACATACTGATGCAGGAACATATGAAGTAACTGCAGTACTTACGGGAGAAGGATATGCCCCACTCACACTTACTGCAACGATGACTATCAATAAAGTTAGCATAGGGTATGTCGATTTCGTTGATCGATCATATACATACGATGGTCAAGAAAAAGAAATTAGAGTTACAGGATCAATACCCACTGGAGCTACTGTAGCTTACTCGAATAACTTACATACAGATGCTGGAGTTTATCAAGCTGTTGCTACTATTACAGGAACTAATTACAATACTTTGACATTAAATGCAACGCTAACAATCAATAAGGCAACATTGACAGGCATTACTTTTTCTGATGAAACCATTGAATATGATGCTCAAGTACATGAAATACTTGTTACTGGTGTTATTCCAGAAGGAGTCACTGTTGAGTATGAATATAACTCAGGAACAGAAGTTGGAACATATGAAGCAGTAGCAACAATCAATGGTGGTACGAATTATAATAACCTAACATTGAGTGCTACACTCACTATAAAATCAACTGAAATTGAATTATTTAGCTATGTTTTAAATGATAGTGTTTATTTTCAAAATAATCTTGACGATGATCAATTGTATAAATACAACTTATCAACCGAAGTATTATCGCGAGTCAATGGTGACACTGCTCAGTATTTCACCATTTTGAATAATGAATTATATTATAGAAACGATAGCTTATTTATGCCATCCATCACAAAACTTAGAAGTGATGATGCAAGAACAACGATTCTAAATGTGAATGCTGAATATTTAGTGAGCGATGGAACATACCTTTATTATGCCATCAACAGTTTATTTGGAGATCACGGAATATATAGAGCTACGATAGGATCTGAAGCAACTACAACGATTAAAATTGCTGATGTGAAAGCTAAGTATCTTGTCGTTGATTCAACCAATATCTATTTTGCAAATTTTGCAGATTCAGGAAAACTATATAAAGTAAACAAGAGTGTTGCAAGTAGCACACCAGTACTTGTGTATGATGTAAAAATTAATGATCTCATTTTAGATAATGGAATATTGTATTTTGCAGAAAATAATCTAATTAATGATGTGATTTCAAGCGTTAAGGTAGATGGAACTGATTACATAAAGATTAGTAATAACAAAGCAAAATATTTAGTTAAAGATGGAGACTATATCTACTACTCTAATATCGATTTGCTTACATCTAATGTATTTGGTAAAGGATTATATAGAGTTCATATACCAACTAAAGTATCAACCAAACTATTAGATGACGATAGCACGGTTGTTTCTTCAATCAATGTGAGTGACGGCAAAGTATTCTTCTATAAAGTTGCTGATAAGAACTTTTACTATTTAGATTTATCAACTGATGAGGTTGTAAATCTATTGGAAGGATTTGTTCCTGTAGAAGTCATATTGAATGGTATGAGTGGAACAATAGCAACATATGGTAATAGCATATATTTCCAAAACTTTTATGATAACCACAAACTATACAGATATGATTTATTAACACAAAAAACATTCAGAATCACATCTGTAGAAGTAGATGAAATTTTAATTGAGGGAGATTATTTATATTATCGAGCCGTTACCTATTTTGTTAATAAAGATTTATATAGAATCAATTTGGCAATAGGTGGAGCACCAGAACTCATCACAGCAAATGATGTTAGTGATTTTGTGGTTGATGGAAATAAAATTTATTACAAGAACTATACAGGTGATAATACACTCAATCGAATGAACCTTGATGGTTCAGGTATTGAAGTTTTATATAATGGCGAAGTAAACAACATTAGAGTTTATGATGATCAATTATATTTCATGATTGGAAAGAGATTGCAAAAAGCTAATTTAGATGGAACCGATCTTGTTCAACTATACAGTAAGGATATATTGAGATTCGAGATATATGAAGATACAATCTATTACATTTTAGAATGGACTGTTCTCAGCCCAGGTAATAAATTGTATTATATGAACTTAGATGGTAGTAGTGCAACACTAGTTTCCCCATTCGATGCACAAAATATGGTGTTTGAAGGACAAATGATGTACTTCTACAATGATCAAATTACTAATTTTGGTATCTTTGAGTTCAATTTAACAACAAAAGCAACACCAACGATGATTAATGAGACTGTAGCTGAGGATATTACTGTTTTGAATGGTGTGTTATATTATTACAAATCATCAAGCTTAGATTTAGTAAATGGTGATGGGCACTTGTATTTTTATGATATAAGTGAAGAAATAGAAACAAAACTACAATAAAAGAGGAGAGAAATACATGTCTAATTATGTAACTAGCACAAGCGATAAAAGCAAGAAAAAAGCCTTCTATTTGTGTTTATTTGGAGGATGGTTAGGACTTCACAATTTTTATGTTGGAAGACTTTTTAGGGGGACCGTATATATGTTTACACTGGGTCTATTTGGTTTAGGATGGGCTCTAGATTTTCTTAGCATAATATTTGGTGCATTCAAAGACAATGTTGGTGCGCCTCTAAGACAATAAGATCTATTACCATAAAAGGAGAAGAAAAATGAAAGAATACAAAGTTTTAACACAAAAAGATAAATGGTTTTCCGGTAAATTTGATCCCCAAAAACTTGAAGATGCACTAAATGCTTATTCTGAGCAAGGATGGGAATTGGTGACATGTGCAACGGCCGATATCCCAGCACTCGGTATTGCAAGACAGGAATTTGTTGCTGTTATGGTTAGAGACAAGTAATGAGCTATAAAACTGTTTACAAGGATATCTTATTTGTTGAAGGTAGAGATATAGTAGCTAATATCATTCAAGAAATAAATGTTGATTTAAGTTTCAAATTTGGTGCTCAATTGAAATCCCTAAGAGATGTCAAGGATTTAATGGTATTAAAAGCCAATGAACAGCATTGCAATTGCATTGTTGATTTTAAGTATGGACAAAAAAGTAGATGGTTAGCAATTGATGATGTTGCCTTTTGGGGTAGAGGATTTTTAGCTAGAATTGAATTAGATGAAGTAGATGCAAATACCAAATAACTATGTAGTGAATAAATATCATTTTATTGCTTATATATTAGAAATGGAGAAAACCTTGTATGAATGAACCTTATAATAATATTTTAGGGATATTGAAAACAATTAAAAGAACTCTTAGAGGAACATTGGGACATCAATATATCATTTTTGCTTTTCATAATTTACCTATTGAGAAGATTATTGCTTATTTTAATGAGTACAAAGAATATATTTGGAAATCTTTATCAAATTTAACATATAAAGGTTCCGAGAAAATTCACGACATAAATGAATTTGAAGAACTGTTTTTTCAAACAAACTCGTATAATCAAATTTCAGATTTAGAAGAAATAATGAAATATTCTATTTGGATCCATTGTGTTGATATTATAAATAGATATACAACGTATCGAAAGACCACTATTGAGAACTACCAAGACTTGATAGAAAAAATTTCTGATAGAGATATTAAAAGGAATGATAATCAGAAAGTTCCGAAATATTGGTTTAGGGGACAGGCGAATGCGGATTGGGAAATTTTGCCAAGTTTCTATAGAGGAATGGAAAAAAATAGCGTGCTTGTTGATTTTAATTATATAGATAATGATTACAGTGCAAAAAGATTATCACAAAAATATGATGAGATTTTTATGAGAAATCACATAAATTATGAGATGCTAGCTTTTATTCAGCATTCAATTGGATACAGTCCATTAATTGATTTCACAAAAGAGTCATTAGTTGCATTAACATTTGCTCTAGACGATTTTAAACATATAAGTAACTTCTATCATTCAGATTCCGTTGTCATTCGGCTTGATACTGCAAACGAAGATGTGATTCGAAACGAAATTGATGCTGACCATATACTTAATAATCTTCAGGTTTTTGCAATTAATAACCCCATTCATATTACAACTATAATGAGAAGTAAATTATGGACAAGCATGCTAACATCACCTACGATGCAAATTCATTTTATTGATATACCAACTAATGACAGAATGAGATATCAAAGAGGTACATTTGTGCTTTTTGATAAGTTTGTTGTGGTTGGTAATCATCCATTAATACCTACACATCTCGCTTCACGTTTCGAGTTTTTTATTATTCCAAGGGTAAGAAACATTAAAGAAAATATTTATGCTCGAAACTATAACATAAATATGATTTATAGATTGCAATATTTAATGGATCCATATTTATACATTACACAAGGATAGATTCTCACTTGCTAAAATAAATGTAGTTGATGTTTTTTGAGAATGATTTAATTAATGCTTAACCAAGGTATGATAAGATAATTCAAGCATAATTAGGTGATGAAGTATTGTTTCAATTAGTTAAGTACAAACGTTCTTTCAATTTACTTCCACTTAACATATAATAAAACCATAAGAAGGTGATTTATATGCCAGACATCATCGATAACGTTAAAGTAGGAGAATATATCAAAAGACTCCTCAAGAAAAAAGGAATGACTCAAGATGATCTTGCTGAAGCATTATCTATCTCCAAATCAGCAGTATCTCAAAATCTTCGGGGGAAGAGTTCATTCGACATCCAAAACTTAATGAACATCGCTAAACTATTCGAAATCACTTTAGATGATCTTTTAAATCTTAGATCAGAAGAGACATCTGAGGTGATAACTGAATATGAGAAACTTGTGAATCTTGGATTATCATCGATACAAAAGGTGAGTGCTCAAGACCTCCGGATTTCAGAGCCAGACCTTTATGGGAAAGTTCTTGTTGACTACATCATTGATCAAAGAAAGCTTGATATGATGCTCTATCTAGATCAAGCTCAAATCGAGCTTGTTCCAGATTATTTTCATCGTGCACCTGATGTTTACTTAAGATTAATCAAATACTATTTAGAAGAGAATCAAAAAGACATCATGAAGTTCATCATTAAATATACTGAGCTTCATGGATCATTTCAAATAGATGATCAGACAATGAGTTTCATCACTTGGGGATTATTAGATCAATCATCAAATCAAGATATCGTTAAAGAGTTGATGAACTATAAATCTCCTAGTAAATCTAAATTCCTTTCATTCATGACTTCTGATAAAGAGCATATACCACTTACGAGACAAGATTATCTAGAAGTCATCAGTATATTTAAGTTAAAAAACATTTTAAATTCATATTTGATAACTCAAAATAGAGATGATGATTTTGTGAATATCATGAACATGTTCATTGAACAACAATTCTATGAAGGTATTATGATGTATGTTCATCACTTCTATAGCAAGCCAATTTCCTGGGTAAAAAAGGTAAGTATAGATTGTCAAAAAGCAATGCTTGCTATTTTAGGAACCAATGAGTTCGATCTGGTGATAGAATTTGCTCAACTAGGATTATATACCGATATGACATCTATCATCAAAGAAGCAATTAAAAACAATCAAGAAAAGATCTATTCTCACTTAATTGCTCAATATCACGATCAAATTGTCTTTAAGAAAGTTGCTGTGACATGTGTTGAGGTATCTAATACAGTCCTATTAGAAGATATCAGTCAATATCTATCTCCTGATGATCTAAATTATCTTCTCAGTTGGACAAAGTTAGATGACATGAAGACACTTATTTATTTACTTAAGAAGGGTGCCAAGGTTGATGAAAAATATTATAACCTTGATACATTTAAGAAGATTAATAAGCTCATTTCTCATCTTTTGAGAGAGGGGGAGTAGAAAATGCAATTCATAAGAGATAATTTTGCAGAGATTACAGTCATCTTATTTATCATAGTCACTATTCTATTACTGATGATTCTAAGCTTTAATCGTTATTTTGTTAAATACTTTTCCAATAAGAAGTTTCAAATCAACACATCCTATCAAGTGGATGCTGCTAGTCAAGAAAAACAATTTGTGATATCCATCTTTAATAAGAATATAAATGATGTGAGAATCTCTGGTTTTGGTTATGTTTATCAGAACCAAAACATAGATTTCTATAAGAACTATCTAGTTGCTGAAGATCTACCTAAAGATCATAAGATCGTAATCCCTTCAAGAGATTTCATCTTTGCTAAGATTGATGTCTTAACACTTAAGACAATCATCTCAGATATCAATAGAGGGGATACTAGCGTTAGAAGTCTTAAAGTGTTTGTTACTGACTCTCAAGGGTTAACTGCACAATCAAGAGCTAAAGCTGTTAGAAAACAACTTCATTACCACCTTGAAAAAGATAGAATTGAAAGACTGATTAAGATTAAGGAACAAAAAAGAAGAGTCAAAGCTGATGAAGCCTTATTCAAACAGCAAAAGAGAATTGAACGCAATGTTCATAGAAAAGAAATATGGGGAAAGATGTTTCTCAAAGTTAAGGGTGTTTTCAGAAATAAATCTAAGTAGACGAATAAATATGAAACCAATATAGTGAAATGGAATATAAAAGTAGACACTAAAATAGAGCCTACTTTTTTAATATATTTACAATTTACATAATACATGTATATACTGGTTGTTCCATATGATATAATTATTGTAATTATACACATTTCAATGGAGGATTTTTTAATGCGTGGAACTAGAGTACTCATAAGTCTGCTTTTTATACTTATAATAGGAATATCACTATTTGCTTGTGTTGGTTCTTCTGAATTTACGGTAAATTTCGATTCCAATGGGGGAACCGAAGTCTTTCCGGTCACTGCCAGTAGCACGATAGGTTTTTCAATTCCAGACAATCCCATAAGAGAAGGTTACTTGTTTGATGGATGGTTTTGGGATGATGCAATCTTTGAGATACCTTTTACTGTTAACTCAATTTTAGATCAACCGATACAAAGCGATATTGATCTAACCGTTTATGCCAAATGGTCCCCAATTAATTATTCAATTTCATATGTACTTAATGGGGGAGAGGGTAACACAAATTATCCTACAACATTTAATATAGAGACAACTCCATCAAATATTGATGATCCAACCAAGGAAGGTTACACATTTGGTGGTTGGTATTCAGATAATGAGTTTACAACTGCTTTCTCATTCACAACAATACCAGCAGAAGACATTACACTATATGCTAAATGGAATATCAATAGTTATACATTGCAGTATGTTGATAGCGATGGTACTGTGCTTCAAACAGCAGATTACGAATATCAATCAGATTTAAGTGGGATAATAGCCCCAGTAACAAGTAAAACAGGGTACACATTCACAGGATGGGATTTAACTCTTCCTATAACAATGCCTTCAAGTAATGTGACAGTAACTGCACAATATACAATTAATGAGTATACGATAACATTTAATACGGATGAAGGATCTGAAATTATAGCACTTATTCAAAGCTATATGACAGTAGTTTCAGAGCCAGACAATCCAATCAAAGAAGGATACACATTTGGTGGATGGTATTCAGATTTTGAATTCACAATTTCTTATAGTTTCACAACGATGCCAGCAGAAGATATCACAATCTTTGCAAAATGGAATATCAATAGTTATACATTGCAGTATGCTGATAACGATGGTACAGTGCTTCAGTCAGCAGACTATATCTATCAAGCCGATTTGAGTGGTATAACCGCCCCAGTAACAAGTAAAGCGGGGTATACATTCACAGGATGGGATACAACCCTTCCATTTGCTATGCCAGCAAGCAATGTGACATTAACTGCACGATATACAGTCAATGAGTATACAATAACATTTAACACAAACGAAGGTTCTGAGTTAGTAGAAATCACTCAAGACTATGCATCCATAGTAACTGCGCCAATAGAACCAAATAAAGAAGGTTACACATTTGGTGGATGGTATTCAGATATTGAATTCACAACAGTTTATAGTTTCACAACGATGCCAGCAGAAGATATTACACTATATGCCAAATGGAATATCAATAGTTATAAACTACAATTTGTCGATAGCGATGGTACAGTACTTCAAACAGCAGATTATGAATATCTATCAGATTTGAGTGGGATAACAACTCCAGTAACAGGCAAAACAGGGCACACATTCACAGGATGGGACATCAATCTACCTTTAACTATGCCAGCAAGCAATGTGACACTTACAGCTCAATACAACATTAATCAATATATAATAACATTTAACTCCAACGAAGGTTCTGAGGTAGCAGCAGTCACTCAAGACTACGCATCCATAGTAACTGCGCCAGTAGAACCAACTAAAGAAGGTTACACATTTGGTGGTTGGTATGCAGATTCAGCTTTTGAAGTAGCATATAGTTTTACAACAACCCCAGCAGAAGATATTATTGTTTATGCCAAATGGAATATCAATCAATACTCTATTACCTTTGAATCAAATGGTGGATCATCAGTACTTCCAATAGTACAAGATTTTGATACTATTGTAACAGCACCTGCAGAACCAATTAAACAAGGCTATGCATTTGACCAATGGTATAGTGATTATGGACTTACGGAGCCATACATATTCATTACTATGCCTTCATTTTATATCACACTATATGCAAAATGGACACCAAATTTATATGAAGTCACTTTTAAACTAAACAATGGAGAAAATGATGTTGTAGAATTAGATTATGCCGGTAGTGAATTGATGATACCTTTATATACTGGCTACATATTTGATGGATGGTATTTAGATTTAGAAGCAACAACCCACTATGCATTGGATACTTTCCCAACTGAAAGCATTACACTTTATGCAAAATGGTCATTAGCAATTTATACCATTAGTTATGAGCTGTTTGATGGAATAAATGATGATTCTAATCCAGAAGCATATACAATACTTACAGATAATTTTATTTATAAATTACCGATTAAAGAGGGACATACATTTCTTGGCTGGTATGATAATGAATTATTTGAGGGCAGTTCTATTGTTTTTCAACTTCAAGGAACAACCGGAAATGTAATATTATATGCAAAATGGCAGATCAACGAATATGAACTAAACTATTATGTTTTTGATAATTATGATCCAAGTGTTGACATCCCACTATACCCTAATGAAACAATTGTAAATCTCTCGCTTGGTTTGTTTCATAGTGCAGCTTTAACTTCTTATGGGCGAGTATTTACATGGGGACAAAACAATTATGGTCAACTTGGGGATGGAACATTAATGAATAGATACAAACCTGTTGATATTACACAAAATTTCAATCTACGAGAAGGTGAAGTGATTTGTGAAATATCATTTGGTGCAAGTCATTCTTCAGCATTAAGCTCAGATGGTCGTATATTCATGTGGGGCAATAATTCCAATGGTAGACTAGGTGACGGAACAACAACTAATCGATATTTACCTGTAGAAATCTCATATAATTTAAATTTGGAGATAGCAGACAAAGTTACAAATATAGCCATGGGTGGTTCTCATTCTGCAGCTTTGACATCAAATGGGAAGGTATATATGTGGGGAGATAACTATTATGGTAAATTAGGATTTGGTACAAACGATGATAGTAGCCACTCTACTCCAATTGAAATAACAAGTAATTTTCATCTTAGTGGTGAAGATAAAATATTTAGCATTTCACTAGGCGAAAATTTCTCTTCTGCTATATCAATTGATGGTCGTGTTTTCACATGGGGATATAATATATTTGGTCAGTTAGGTGACGGAACAACAATTAATCGATATTTACCTGTAGAAATAACAAGCAATTTTTCGCATGATCCATCCGATAAAATTGAAAGTGTATCACTCGGTTCACGCTTTTCTTCAGCTTTAACATTTAGTGGCCGTATTTTCACGTGGGGGTTTAACGAAGATGGACAACTAGGTGATGGAACCATTGTACGAAGAATCTTACCTGTTGAAATAACAAGTAATTTTAATTTAGAAGATGGAGAAAAAATTACATCTAGTGATTCGGGAAATTATCATTCTTCAGCAGTTACCTCATTGGGTAGAATTTTCACATGGGGTTACAACTATACAGGACAATTAGGAAACGGTAGCGTTGGAGCACATGTACTTTTACCAACAGATATAACCGATAATTTCGATATAACTGATGATGATTTAATACTGAAAACCGATCTAGGTGGTTTACATTCATCTGCAATTACATTGTTAGGTCATGTTTATTTATGGGGATGCAATGAAAATGGACAGCTTGGAAATGGTGAAAACATATATACTAATCCATTACCTTTACAATCGCTATTTAAATCTATGAGCAAGATAAGTACAAATAATGTATCTTATGATTCAGTTATTACGCCACTGCTCGATATAGATAAAGATGGATATACATTTGATGGATGGTTCGATGATTCGCAATTCATTAATCATTTTATAATTACTTCAATGCCATCACGCGATGTAAATCTAGTTGGAAGATGGATAGTAAATAATTACAACATAAGTTATTATCTAGATAATGGGATTAACAATTCCAACAATCCAACCACTTACACCGTTGAACTAGAAACTATTCCATTACTTAATCCTACAAAATATGGATATACATTCTTGGGTTGGTATGATAATGAAATCTTTAGTGGAGATGCATTAATAAGTATTTCTCAAGGATCTATTGGAGATATTGACTTATACGCGAAGTGGGAAATTAATCAGTATACGATTGGTTTCAATTCAAACGAAGGTTCTTTAGTTGGTTCTATTGTACAAGATTATGGGACAGTAGTTACAGCGCCAGTGCAACCAACACGACAAGGCTATGTTTTTGGTGGATGGTATTCAAATCAGTCTCTAACGAGTCCATATCTGTTTACAAACATGCCAGCTGAAAATATTACACTTTATGCTAAATGGAATCCCAATGTTTATATCGTTACATTTGTCCTTAACAATGGTGAGGATAACATAGTGGAAGTTGATTATGCTGGTAGTGAGTTATTAATCCCAACATACTTAGGGCATGAATTTGCTGGATGGTTTACAAATGCAGCATTAACACAAAATTATGAGTCTATTACTTATCCGACATCAAATATAACATTATATGCGAAATGGAATCTCGTATATTCAATCACGTTCAATTTAGATGGAGGGATAAATAATAAAAACAATCCATCAACATATACGATTATTAGTGAAACGATATCATTAAGCGAACCTACAAAGAATGGTTATTTATTTGTTGGTTGGTATGATAATTCTGAGTTCACTGGAGATGGAATTTATGAAATTTTACAAGGCTCAATCGGAGATATCGTACTATATGCGAAGTGGGAATTGAGTCAATATAGTGTTTCATACTACAATTTTGAAAATCTTGATTTAACATCGGATATTCATTTGAATATCGGTGAAAGTGTTCAAATTCTTGAGTTGGGTGATTTGCATTCAATATCACTCACTACATTAGGAAGAGTCTTTACTTGGGGATATAATGGATACGGTCAACTCGGTGATGGTACAACTGTCAATAGATCTATTCCAGTTGAAATTACTGATAATTTTAATTTATTCCTAAATGAGAAAATAATAAGTGTATATGCGGGAAGCAGTAGTTCGTTTGCAGTCACATCTTTAAATAGAATATTTATCTGGGGTATTGATTTCAATGGAATGTTTGATGGTTTGGTCATGATGTATAATGAAAATTCACTACCTATTGACATAACTAGCATGTTTCAACTGCAAAGCGATGAATATATTACCAAGATATCATCCAAAGGTGCGAAAATTGCTGCCTTGTCGTCTAATGGTAGAGTATTTATGTGGGGAGAAGAGTATGAAGGAATATTGGTTGATGACCGAATCATCTATAATGCAAGTTCATGGGCTCAAGAGATTACGAATAGTTTTAATTTAAATGAGAATGATAGGATAATTGATATATCTGTAGGGTATTCCTTCTCTATTGCTTTATCATCTTATGGTGAAGTATTTGCGTGGGGTCACAATGATTCTGGTCAATTAGGAAATGAATCGAATGAGGATGTATACACACCACTAAACATCACTAATAAATTTTTGTTAAGTGAAAATGAGCAAATTATTTTGATTTCATCGGGTGGAGGACATGCTTCTGCTGTCACATCTAGTGGAAGAATGTTCATATGGGGTAGCAACTATACAGGACAATTAGGAGATAACACCTTAATTAGTCGTAATGTACCTCAAGATATCACTCAAGCCTTTGGTTTAGATACAAATGAGTGGATTTCAAGAGTTAATTTAGGCCAAAGCAACTCATCAATTATAACAACTAATGGAAGAGTTTTTACTTGGGGCTACAACTCACAAGGTAAACTAGGTGATGGAACAGCAACTAATAGATTACAACCTGTAGAAATCACAAATAATTTTATACTAAGCGAAAATGAAACTATTATTGACATATGGTTAGGTGGTAACCATTCATCAGCTATCACATCCATGGGAGAAGCATTCATATGGGGTTATAATTTTTATGGATCACTTGGTGACGGAACAACAGACAGTAGTTTCATACCTAAAAACACATCGTTTACACCAGCAATATTCATTCATAGTGATACTTTCTATTTTAATGAAAACATTGTAGCTTATGAACCTATATTAGAGGGATACACATTCCTTGGTTGGTATACTGATGTAGAATTTACCAATACCTATAATTTTGGTACTATGCCTCCAAATAATATTGTTCTTTATGGAAAGTGGAGCATTAACGAGTATACGATTATATATAAAGATGTTAATGAAACCATATTCAGAGTTGATCTTCTTGAATATAACGAACCCATTGATGTTTTATTTTATCCAGAGATTCAGTATCAATTTTTCAAAGAATGGTGTATTGATGAGGAATTAACAATACCTCTGGATTATTCAAATATGCCTGCTCAAGATCTTACCTTATATGCAAAATGGCGTGAGATAAATGCTCCTGAAGCATTTGCTACCGAGATTGGGACAACCTACATTTTATTTTCATTTACGTGGGATAATCCCGATGATCTTGCAACACTTATGTTGATTCCAACAATATATACATCGGAATATATGGCCGTTTCTCAAGATTGGGTGGGCTTTTATGATTTGCAACCTAATACTGAATATACAATTTACATAGATGCTGGAATTGGACTATTTGATTCTCCTTTTGAAGATATAGTATATGTAGGTTCATCATTCACCGTTACTACGCTTCCATAATTAACATAAATCTCCAAATTTGAGTAAAAAAATCAAATGCTATATATGATACCTATGCTAATTATTGATGTTATTGTTTCATTTCTTAAATCACCAAAGAGTATTCTATGCAGTATGTTATTATGCACTTATAATGAAAGAACAACCTAATTCATTAGAAGAGCAAGAAATAGATTCAAACTCTAGTGTAATTTCTTAAAACTTGTCATTTAGAAAGATAAAGAGTATTCTGAAAATAGAAAGTATCTATGAAAAGGAGTGATTGATATGTTTCAAAGAGTTGCTAGCTTAAAAGAACTAAAAGAAAAGAATATGATTCGTGTCGAATTAGAAGGAACAGCAATTTTATTAACAATAAGAAACGATCAAGTGTTTGCGATTAGTGATAAGTGTCCACATCTAGGTGCTTCGCTTGCTAAAGGTACTCTTTCAGATGGTATTGTCACATGTGCAAAACATCATGCTCAAATTGACGTAACAAATGGAGAACTTGTTAGTAGTCCAAAAATTCTATTTTTAAAAGTACCAGCAAAAAATGCCAGAACCTATCCAATAAAAGTTGAAGAAGATCATATACTTGTTGAAATATAATTAGGTAAACAAAAATTAAGAACGGATATAAAAAACGATAACATGAATTCTATAGTTATCGTTTTTTGATTAAGAATTCCCAATCATTTAAGATTTGGATATTTTCACTTATCATCACATGATTAAAGCGTACAAATCTGTTGTATCCTACCTCAATGATATAATAGACATATCACAAGGAGGATATATACTATGAAAAAGTTTTTAGAAAGAACTGCAACCACTTATGGTGGTAGAGATGGAGAAATCAAAGACACACAGTCTAGATATAGTGTTAAATTAAGTAAACCTGCTGAAATGGGAGGACA
>JAIPGC010000026.1 GCA_021736335.1 Acholeplasmataceae bacterium
TCACAAGGAGGATATATACTATGAAAAAGTTTTTAGAAAGAACTGCAACCACTTATGGTGGTAGAGATGGAGAAATCAAAGACACACAGTCTAGATATAGTGTTAAATTAAGTAAACCTGCTGAAATGGGAGGACAAAATCCTACAGGAACAAATCCTGAAGAATTATTTTCAATGGGCTATAGCTCATGCTTTGCTAGTTCTCTAGAATATTTATTACTAGCGAATAATGTCGCATATGAATCACTATCAGTTAGAGCAGATACATCCTTAATGATGGATGAAGAAACAGGATTTCAGTTTGCCTTGAATGTAAAAGTGAGAATCAAAGGTGTTTCAAAAGAAGTGGAAAAAGAATATACTCAAAAAGCATATGGATTCTGCCCTTATTCAAAAGCAATCAGGGGTAATATTGAAGTGAAGTTCATAGATTAATCAATTTAATAACTGAAACTATCAACAAAGAAAAAGGTATCTAGCAGAAACGCTATATACCTTTTTATCATAAAACACTACCTAAAGTAGAATACCAATTTGCAAGGCAACACTCCAATAAAGAGATAATGCATAAATTTACTCCCTTAAATCTATGAGCATACTATATCACTTTTTAACATACATAGATACTCATAATTATTTAGTTGAATCTCTATAAATCGGTTGAGTTTTTAAATGAATAATCCTTGTTCGATCTTCTTTATACTTGATACGGTTCAACAAAGTAACAATACTTTCATTACCTAAGACTTCTTTATCAGTATCAATAGTTGTTAAAGGTACTTCAAAATTTCTTGCATCCAAGGTATTATCAAATCCAATGACCTGAATATCTTGAGGTACTCTTTTTCCTATTAATTTTAGCGCTTTGATTAACGAGATTGCTAAAAAATCATTTGCACATACAAAAAGTTCGGGTAACTCACCCATTTGTCTTAATTCATTTGCCAGCATTTCTTGATCTCCATAGGGAAATTCATCAGCTTTCATGATACTAAATTTAGATTGATAATGAAGCTTGTGATCAAACAAAGCTTCTCTAAAACCGACAAAGCGTTCATAGAATCCCAAACAGTGAAGGTTATCACCGATAAAACCAATTTTAGTAATCGACGAGGATCTGATGATATGTTTAATCATATTTTTAATACTGTTTCTGTTTTCCATTAAAACAATATCGAAATCTCCACTATATTCGATACACTCAATCGTACTATCCATAAACACGACAGGAATCTTCAAAGCTAATATTTGCTTGACTAAATCAGTATCAAAAGTTTCTAAACATAGGATGCCACTGACTTGACTAATTCGTATATAATCTTTTAAGTCCTGAAACTGATGAATCTTTCCATACTGAAATTGTAACAAGTTTAGGTTATATTTTGTTACAATATTATCGATACCCCTTAAGACGGATAAAAAGAAGTTGAGATTTTGAAGATCATTAGTCGTCAAGATTAATATGTTCTTATTGTGTATGATTGTTTCTCTTTTTGCCACTGTATCTAAGTTTTTATAACCAAGTTCAATCGCTTTATTTAGAATTAATTGTTTCGTTTTGTCAGGTAAGTGCTGATTGTTAAAAGCCTTTGATACTGTATTTCTTGACATATTTAGTGCTTCTGCGATATCGTTCATATTGATTTTGTTTTGCATCGTATCACCTCGAAATTAGTATAACATATATTTACAAATGCACAATAAAAAAGTGCTAAAAACCCTTACATATTTACATATGCACAAAATGATGCATATAAATATGATTTGATTGACAACACCTAATTCGTTATATATAATGCAACTATAACGATTGCCTAAAAAACAATAGAGGTAACCAATGAAAGTCAAAAAAACAAACCTTTACAAGAAAAACTACCATTTATTGGTATTCTTAATACCTGCACTTGTTTTTGTGTTTGTTTTTAACTATATACCAATGTATGGTGTTCTTATTGCATTTCAAAATTATGTTCCAGGAGATCCTATATTTTCATTAAAGGCGGATTGGGTTGGATTATTACATTTTAATTCATTCTTACATGATTTTCGATTCCAACAATTAATGATCAATACGTTCATACTTTCGCTATTCGGATTTTTAATTGGATTCCCATTGCCAATCATCATTGCACTGTTACTTAATTCAATGAGAAGCAGTAAAGCATCTAAACGTCTACAAACCGTTTTTTATGCACCTCATTTCATCTCAATAATTGTTTTAGTTGGTATGTTACACTTACTCTTTGGTGAATATGGTTTCATCAACAATCTGGTTATATCACTTGGTGGAGAAAAGTACTCATACTTTCTAGAAGCAAAAGCATTTCGTTCTCTATTCATTTTATCTGGGAATTGGCAGGATTTTGGATGGAGCGCAATTATATACTTGGCAGCATTATCTGGCGTTGATCCAACCTTACATGAAGCAGCAGTTGTTGATGGTGCATCTCGTTTTCAACGCGTTCTTCATATCGATCTACCCGCTATTTTTCCTACAATCTCAATCCTTCTTATATTATCTATAGGAAACTTAATGGGTGTAGGTTATGAAAAAGTATTGCTCATGCAAACTGGAGGCAACATTTCAGTATCTGAAGTGATTTCAACTTATGTTTACAAAACCGGACTTACAGGATATCCGGAATTTAGTTACGCCACTGCCATTGGTTTATTCAATTCATTGATTAATGTTCTGTTATTGATTTTTGCCAATACAATGGCAAAGAGATTTTCAGAAAATAGTTTGTGGTAGGGGGGAGCGAAGATGAAATTATTCCAAAAGAAAAAAACGCTCTTTGAAGCCAAAGGCGATAAATATTTTTATTTGATCAATAATCTAATTATGGGTCTATTAGCAGTTATTGTCATATATCCGCTTTATTTTATTGTGATAGCTTCTGTATCAAACCCTGATGCGGTAATGAATGGTGAAGTGCTCTTATATCCTATTAAATTTTCTCTAGAAGGATATCAAAGACTCCTAGGTGAAAGTCAGATATGGATTGGTTACCGCAATACAATCTTATATACTACGATAGGTACAGCACTCAATATTCTAATAACAATACCTGCAGGATGGGCATTATCAAGAAAAAATCTTGCACATCGTAAATTTGTCTTATGGTTTTTCATAGTCACCATGTTTTTCGGAGGAGGACTCATTCCATTTTACTTGTTGGTATCAAGGTTGAATTGGATTGATTCACCCTTAGCTTTGATTATTCCTTCCGCTGTCAGTGTATGGAATGTCTTTATGACCAAAGCATTCTATGAATCCAACATACCAGAAGAATTACTTGAAGCAGCAAAAATAGATGGTGCCAATGAATATCGAACATTCTTAAGTATTATCTTACCTATTTCAAAACCAATTATTGCAGTCATGGTGTTATTCTATGCAGTTGGGCATTGGAACTCTTACTTTAATGCATTAATTTTTATTCACAGTGAAAACTTATATCCGCTCCAGCTGGTCTTAAGAGATATCTTAATTGTTGCTGAAGGTGTAACTGGCACTGGAGATCCACAAACCATCTTAGAGCAACAACGCATAGCAAACATGATTAAATACTCATCGATTATTGTTTCAAGTTTACCAATCATTATTTTATATCCTTTTATTCAACGGTTTTTTGAAAAAGGATTCTTAATAGGAAGCTTTAAATAAGGAGAAAAAAATGAAAAAAATATATTTTGCAGTCATTATGTTATTCATGCTTATTTTCATATCAGCATGCAATGGTGATCAAGGAGAAGAAATAACAGATTTAGAATCAATAGGATATCAATGGGAAGATCCAACACAGCCCATTGTTTCAGAAAAAGGTTCGATATCATTTGAAATACTCGCACCTAAAAATGCCTTAGCTGATGATTATAACGATATGCAGATTATGCAAACACTCCACGATATGACAAACGTTGATATTAATTGGAACAATGTGTCAGAGGCTTCATATCTTGCATCAAAGAGTTTGATTATGGCTGATAAGAAGAACTTACCAGATGCTATCTATCATGCTGGCTTTAGTGAACAAGAGGTTATTTTATATTCATCAAGAAAACAAATTATTGCACTTGATGACTATTTAGAGTATATGCCAAATTTTTCTCAGATATTAAGAGATCGTCCCGACATTTACGAGCTAATGAAGAGTGCGGATGGGAAAATCTATAGCCTTCCTAGAATAGAAGAAATGGGATTGCTTGCCTATCCTAATCTACTTTTCCTAAATAAAGAGTGGGTATCAGACCTCATTCAATCGGGTGATGTTAATTTTCTAGAAGAAACCGATCTTGTTGATGGTTTAAGTATGAATATTGATGATTTTGAAGATATTCTTACTTTATTCAAAACAAAAGATATGAATAAGAATGGAAGAAGTGATGAGTTGCCATTATCATTTGTCTATCAAAACTGGCAAGGCAATCAAAGTGATTTATATGGTGCATTTGGTGTACCTGAGAATGTCAATCACTTAACATTAATTGATGGAGAAATCACATTTACTGCAACCATGGATCGTTGGATGGAAGCAACCAATTTCTATCATGGCTGGGTTGACCGAGGATTAATTGATATGGAAGTTTTTTCACAAAGCCAAGATCAATTTTTAGCTAAAGGTAAAGCGGCAGAACAAAAGTTAGGTGCATTCTATTGGTGGGAATCTGAAACAGTTGTTACCAATCCAGAAGATTATATCGTGATGGCACCATTAATTGGACCTTATGGAGATCAATCCATCGGGGTAGCAAATACACCAGAAGTATCTAAAGGTAACTTTGTTGTTTTATCGAATTGTGCAAATCCAGAAGTACTCTTGACATATATTGATCGATTCTATGATCCTGTGATTTCCGCACAAATCAATTATGGTCCAATTGGAATTGTATATGAAGAAGAACTTGATGAGAATGGAATGCTTGTACAAAAACCAATTCCTGATGGCATGACAACAGATGAACTTCGACTAAAAAATGCACCACTTGGTCTAATCTATTTAGGTGAATATCATTGGAACAATATCGTTAACATGGAACCAAGAGCAAAACTCAGACTTGAACGACTTGCACTTGTAGCTGTACCTTATGTATATCCAGGTGCACAACCTATTCCATTATTATCGTATACGCTAGATGAAATTAATAGACTCGCAAGAATTGAACAAAATTTAAGTGATTACTTGTATCAAAATCAAACCATTTGGCTTAAAGATGGTGGACTTACTCTTTCAGAGTATCAAACATTTTTAACAACTTTAAATAGTATTGGTTTGCAGACGGCATTAGATACATATCAAGATGCCTATGACCGAATGTCATAAGATAGAAGGCGAAAAGATTGAAGAAGTTTAATACGATTGGAATCCTATTATTTGACTACATGATTTCTGTCGTGCTCTTAAATCTAGCCATACTACTTGTCATACCTTTTATTCCACTATGGATTGGCTATCAAAAGTATATAGAAACCGATTTGCATAGTAGAAGCTTAAAATTGATTTTCACAAATATCAAGGATAATGTGAAAATCATCAGTCAAATCACAATCTTTTTAATTGTCTTATTTGGATTTGCATACTTTAATTTGATGTGGTTGAAAACTGATTTAAAAGTTATCGATATATTTATTAAGATAATGAGTTACATCGTTTTATGGATAGGATTGACGATTTTAATCTATGCTCCAACCATTATTACCAATATGAATGTAACGTTTAAACAACTTCTTTATAATGGTATCATGCTCATCTTTGGTGGGATAACAAATTATCTGATTTCACTAGCTTTAATCGTTGTATTCTTATATCTATCGATTCAATCAATCATTGTATTGATACTCGGAATTCCCTTTGTGATCTATATGATCTCAAAGTTATCCATAATAAATTTAAATTATTTAAAGGAGAAGATGAAATGAAGAAAATATTTTCAGTTTATGTTTTATTTTTAGCAGTATTTGTTCTTGTAGCTTGTGAAAAAGAACCAGTGGTTGAAAACCAAGCACCAACAATTAGTGGCGTACAAGAAGAAGTTGAAATTGACCTTGGCCAAACATGGAATGCACTTGATGGCGTAACAGCGAGTGATCCTGAAGATGGCAGTTTGACCAGTTCAATTGTTGTAACATCTATTCCAGTCTTAACCGTTACTGATGGTAGTGTTACACCTACTGAAACAGGTGATTACTATTTCACTTACACTGTTGAAGACAGTGATGGTGAATCAGTTGAGGCTTATGCGACATTATCAGTCATACCTGTAGTCAGTGAAAAAGTCATCTTTATGGAATATGACTTTGTTGAAGGAGCAGCAGACCTTAATGGATTTAATGTGGGTTTTGCGGAAACTGCAGCAGGTAGTTTTGAAGCAGCTAAAGGCGTTTTATCAATTGATGTTACCAATAATGGTGATTCAGATTGGCATGCAAAACTCTTTAAAAATGATATTCAGATTGATAAAGGAAATACATATGAATTCATTATTCGTATGAAAGCATCTGAAACAATCAAACTTCATTACATTATCAATAATGCAGACGCTGGATGGAATCCATTTTCAGGTTCGTGGAACCTTGAAGTTGGAACTGAATTCCAAGATTATTCTTTAGAGTTTTTAGCAAATGAAAATTCATTGAATACAGAGTTTTTACTCCAATTCGGTGGAGATAATTTTGATGGATTTACAAATCCTAGTGCATTTGAACTCATTGTGGACTCAATTTTAGTCATTGAGACACCATCAGTAATTGAAGAAGTTATTCATGAAGATGATTTTTCAACAACAGATGCTAACATCTTTGAAGTTTCTATTGGTGAAACTGCAGTCGGTACATCTGAAATCGTAGATGGCAAATTAAACATTTCTCTATCTGAAAATGGCGATTCTGATTGGCATGCAAAAGTATTTAAGAACAATATTCAAATTGAATCAGGAGCATCATATACATTTACTGTTAACATGAAAGCTTCTGCAACAGTTAAAATGCATTTAATTATTAATAATGCTGAAGCTGGATGGAGCCCATTTGGTGGTCGTTGGAATATGGAAGTCGGTACTGATTATCAAGATTATTCTTTAACATTCCTTGCTGGAGATTCATCAACTAATACAGAGTTTCTCCTACAATTTGGTGGAGACAACTTTGATGGTTTCACTAATCCAGCAGCTTGGGACTTATCAATTGATTCGATTACTGTCACAAAAGCTACTGCAGCAACTGTAGAAACATTGGCACTTGAAGATGACTTTGAGGATGGAGATACAGTAGGTTGGAGTGAACGTGGAGAAGAAACACATGTGGCATCAGTATCTAATGTCAATAATGCATTAAGTTTCCAAATTGATACATATCCTGTTGGTAACAACCCTTGGGAAATGGATTTATATTTAGCAACTGAATATGATATCATTTCTGGCAATACATACAAGTTGGTATTTGATTATGTCACATTAAATGATCAATTCTATGAATTATGTTTTGAAGATATGAATATGGATTGGCAAATACGTGCCGGTTTCAAAAATGGTACATTAACAGGTACTGGAACTTTGGAATTTACATTTGTAGCTGGTATGGATTTAACTGATTTATATATCAAATTATCATTAGGTAAAGCTGCTGATGGCGTTGAATCAAACAACTTGACAATCGACAACTTGAAGCTATATGAAATCACAGGTTCAACTGAATCTGAAGAAGAGTTAACTGACTTTTCTGCAAGTGGCGAAGATTCACCATGGGGAACATTCAATAATAATGAAGAAGGCGCATACGGAACACTTTACGCTGAAGATGGTACTTTGTTCTATGAAATTCAGTCTTTTGGAGCAACCGATTGGTTTAACAAAGTCTTTTTCTCTGACATTACTTTGACAGGTGGCGGACTTTATACTATCGAGTTTACTATTAAAGCTGATCAAGAAGTTACAGGTTTAGCTGGCTTAAATGTATCTGGACAATGGGATCCTAGAATTTGGGAAAATATCACTGTTTCAGAAACTGAAACGACTTACTCGTTTACTATGGAAGCTATGCTAATGTTTGATATGAATTTTGAAATCTTGATGCAATTTGGTTTCTCGACCAATGTTGCCCCAGTAACAATTGAAATAACTAGTTTAATCATTTACAGACAAGAATAGATAAAAAGAGTAATGATAAGGGGAGGAGTCACTCCTCCCCCACTCATTTTAAGGAGATCAATGATGACCATAGCACAAGCGAATCTATATGTCGAAGAAAACAAACATAAGGTCAATAACATGTATCGATTGAAATTTCATGCGATGCCTGAATACGGTTGGATGAATGATCCTAATGGTCTTGTTTTTTATCGTGGAGAATATCACATTTTTTATCAGCATCATCCATATGATTCTGTTTGGGGGCCCATGCATTGGGGACATATGGTATCAAAAGATTTAGTGGAATTTAAGTATTTACCGATTGCTTTAGCTCCCGATCAAGATGACGAAACTGGATGTTTTTCTGGTGGTGCTATTGTAGATCAAAAAGATCATGATAAAATGCATTTGTTTTACACGAAACATTACGATAAAGATGGAATAATCATTGAAACACAAGGCTTGGCAACAACAGAAGATGGTATCCATTTTAAGAAAAATGAGCAACCGATCATCGATGAGGACTTAATCGCACCTCACGGATTAATACATGATGCGAGGGATCCATTTCCATTTTATGAAAATGGGTATTATTATGTGATTTTAGGTTCAAAAGATGAACACAATCAAGGAAAATTCTTGATTTTTAAATCCAAAGATTTGAAGACTTTTTCATTTCATGATGAAATTGTTGATCCAATCATGGAAAACTCGATGGCTGAGTGTCCTGATTTGGTTAGATTTATAGATGAAGATCTCTTTATATTCTCGAGAATTAATTTTAAACACAAAAATACAAATACCAGTGAATACTTTCTTGGTCTTTTTGATATAGAAAAGAAGAATTATAACTATAGATATCAAGGATTAATTGATTCGGGTCATCACTTTTATGCCCCACAAACGCTAAAAGATGATTTAAATCGAGTGATTATGATTGCATGGATGGAAATTTGGGGAGATCCTAAATTTACACATGATTTAGGTCACAAATGGCAAGGAGCACTTACGTTCCCTAGAGAAATCACGATTAAAGATAAAAAGCTTTATCAGTACCCAATTCAAGAAATCATAAATTATAGACAAAATACATTAAAATTTGAACATGGATTAAAAATAGATAAGTGTTTTGATTTAGAAATGGATTCAACAATTGAATCATTTTCAATTAGACTCACAAACCCAAAAGATCTCAAAGACTACTTTGAAATTGGGTATGATAAGAATCGGTTTTATATTGATGGAGAAAAAATAAAGGCTAATCCTTTAAGCAAAAAAACATCTGTATATCTATATAATCATTTGAAACTTAGAATACTTGTTGATATGTCCTCAATTGAAATTTTTATCAACGATGGTATCGAAGCATTCACATCAAGAGTTTATATTGATAGCAAACAATATTTGATTCTCATTCATGGTGAGGTCCAAGGGAAGATTCATCCGCTTGTTATTGGAGGTGAATCGTTGAATGTTTAAGAAATTACTCATTTTCATCATGATCATATTTTTAGTTTCATGTCAGACAGAAGAACCTATCGTTGAGCTCAATCAAAAAGGTTCTGTTGACCAAGGGGGTATAACGTTGTTTCCAAAATCAATAGATGGATACATTGGAGATCCCATGCCTTTTTATGATGAAGGTGTCATGAATATGTTTTATTTACTCGATGAACGTGGTGGTACCATCGGATTTCATCCTTTTGCACTACTACAAACAACAAACTATTTGACTTGGACCGATCATGGTACTGTCATTCCTTATGTCAATAGCATATCAGACCAAGATTTAGCGTTAGGAACAGGTTCTGTTATCAAAGATAAAGATGGATTATATCACGCATTTTATACTGGACATAACTCTCGTGGTGAAATGCTTTATTTTGAAAAGATTCAGCATGCAACATCAACAGATATGATTCAATGGACCAAACATCCTGAGGATGGTTTTTTTGGAGGCGTAAATGATTTTAGGGATCCATATGTCTATTATGATGAATCATCAGAAGAATATTGGATGCTTATTACAACAAGAGACTCGCAGGGTGGTGTTATTAAACGCTATATATCAACAGATCTTCAAAACTGGACAAATGCAGGTGTTTTCTACCGTAACACTGAAGGATCATATAACATGGAGTGTCCTACTTTGATATACGTTAATGGTTATTACTATTTATCGTTTTCTGCACAAGGAACAGGAAATCAACGTATTGTTCATTACCGTTATACGACTGACTTAGCAAAAGGATTTGACATTCCTGAACAAGATTTCTTTGATGGATGGGGTTTTTATGCAGGTAGAATTGAAAAAATGGAAGATCGCTTAATTCTAGCGGGATGGGTTGCTACTAAAACACTTGATCGTGATTATGGCACATACATGTGGGGTGGTCATCTTGTCACACATGAACTGATCCAACAAGAAGATGGCACACTTAAACCAAAATTACTTGATGAAATAGATGAAAAATTATCAACAGAAGTTTTGTATGAAGTAACAAACACTAATTTATCAGATGTTATCAATCGTGTTTATTTATTTAGTGCCCAACAAGGATATGGTTATGTATTATTTGATGAATTACTAGATAGACCTACAAAGATGACTTACAAGGTTGATCTTGAAGATACAGACAATTTTGGTATGACATATAATGCATTTGATTCAGCATTTGGCAATTTGAATTTTTATTTTGATATCGAACAAGGGTTGATAGAGTTTTATCGAGTCGAATCTAATTTAATCAAACAATCACAACCTGAAATTAGCATACCCTTCAATTTTGGTGGTCTAACTGAGCTTAATATTAAAGTCGTTACTGAAGGAACGGTTATTATTGTCTATGTCAATGAAGAGATTGCAATCACTTCAAGAGCATATGATATGGCAAACAGTTCTTTTGGATTCTTCACTTTGGGAACCGACGTAAAAATATATGATGTCCACTTTTATGAATAGAGGAATATATAAATGAAAAAATTCATCATCAGTATCATCATGGTTAGTCTCATACTAACCCTTTTTGGATGCAAAGAAAAACAAGATCCATATGAGATTGAGAATCCAGGATTTGAAAATGGAATAAACGGATGGATATTGGAAAGTGAAACGAGTGACTTGATATCAAGTGATATAACTTATGATGGTAACAGAAAATACATGAAAGAGGGAAATTCATTTTTAACGACTCAGGGGCTTAATGAGGATATCATTATCACCTCATCTGTCTTTAAGATTGGTGGTCTAGGAAAAATATCATTTCTTATGAGCGGACAAACCTCCTTAGATGCAAATGTCTCTTTGATTAATAACGAAACTGGAGAAAACTTATTAACTGCAACCAATCAACTATATGATGGCGTAATCTTTATAGATAACTTCATACGAATCATTTGGGATACTGAAGCATTTATGGATTTAGAAGTCTATATTCAAATCAAGGATTATGATGATACAAGTTATATAAATGTTGATGATTTTGATGTGAAAATAGAAACAGAAGAGGATCATCTCTTTTACATGAATGATGTACTGTTAAGATCTGGAATCAAAACAGATAATCTATTAATGAGTGCAGAATATTACATTAATTTGTATAAATATCGAATGGATCCAGAAACAAGATACACATATCATGTCATGGGTGAAATGGGATGGATTAATGATCCCAATGGTTTCGTATACTATGAAGATGACTATCATTTATTTTATCAGCATCACCCATACTCTACGAGCTGGGGACCTATGCATTGGGGACATGTAAAAAGTGATGATCTCGTGAAATGGGAATACTTACCTATTGCTGTCGCACCTATTGTCTTAGATGCCGGTGGTGGAGCAGCTTTTAGTGGAAGTGCAATTGAAGTTGATGATGCATTATATATTATCTATACAGAAAACTGGATGGGTTATCAACATCAAGTGATTGCAAAAAGTGAAGATGGCATTCATTTTGAGAAGATCAATGATGGGTTACCCATCATCGATGACTCAGATTTGCCATTTTATGCAAATCCCATTGATTTTAGAGATCCAAAGATCTTTAAAGAAGGAGATACATATTATACAGTTATCGGCTCAAGACAAATCAATAACTTCGGCCAAGTTTTACTTTTCTCATCAAAGAATTTAATGGATTGGGAATACATCGGACCTGTCATTCAAGGAAGTACCAATACCATATACAAACTTGGTTATATGTTTGAATGTCCGGATATATTTGAATTACAAGGACAAGATGTTTTAATCATGTCACCACAACAAATTCCTGGACATAGAAATACACATGGAACAGTATATGTAATAGGTGACTTGAATTATCAGACAGGTATGCTTGATGGATGGTCAATTGATCAAGTAGAGGAAATTGATTATGGATTTGACTTTTATGCACCTCAAACAACAATAGATGCTCAAGGAAGAAGGATCATGGTTGCGTGGATGCAATCTTGGAATAGATCACCGATGACTGCACAATACGGGTGGGCAGGAGCAATGACAATTCCTAGAGTATTAACTTTAGATGAAAATAATCAACTCATTCAATATCCAATTGAAGAAGTTGAAAACTATCGGTTGAATGGCAGAACATTTAACCAAGCAGAAAGTGGATTAACTTCCACCAATATCTTTGGTAATATCCTTGATATTGAACTTAAGTTTTATCCAAATGAAGGCAAAAGTGGAATCACTTTGTTTGGTGATGAGACAGGTAATGGTACACATGTCTATTATCAAGATGGATACATTTATTTGGATCGGACAGATAGCATGAATGGAAGACATCCAGGTGATTTCTACAATATCACAAAGGCTCCAGTTGTCATTCAAGATGATGGATCAATCGATCTTCGAATTTTACTTGATCGCTTTAGTATTGAAGTCTTTGTTAATGGTGGTAGGCAAGCAATTACTTCAACCATTTACGGTTCAAGTGAACATGATGTTATTTATTTATTTAGTGATCAAGAAACACAATTCGACTTAAAAGTATGGGACTTGGTGGTAAATTGATATGAAAACAAAACTAATTGCAATCGGAGAACTATTAATCGATTTTATACCCTATGAAAAAGAAAGAAAACTAAAAGACGTCAACTCGTTTTTTCGAGTTGCAGGTGGAGCTCCAGCAAACGTATGTGCGTGTGTATCTAAGTTAGGTGAGCAAAGTGTGATGCTAACTAAAGTTGGAATCGATGCATTTGGTGATTTTTTAATTGATACACTTAAAGAAGTAGATGTGGATGTATCACATATCAAACGTACCGATATAGCAAATACCGCATTAGCATTTGTTTCAATTGATCATGAAGGTGAACGAGATTTTTCATTTTATAGAAATCCATCAGCCGATTTATTGCTTGATGAAAGCGAAATTGATGAACTGCTTTTTCAGCCCAATGACGTGCTTCATTTTTGCAGTGTGGATTTGGTTGATGCTCCGGTAAGAAAAGCGCATGAACAGGCAATTAAATATGCACAGGAGCATCAAATGATCATATCCTTTGATCCTAACTTAAGATTTCCTTTATGGAAAGATAAAGTTAAATATAGACAAACAATTTTAGAATTTATACCTAAGGCACATCTTTTGAAAATAAGCGATGATGAATTATTCTTTATAACAGGAAAAGAAGATATTAATGAGTCAGTTCAATATCTTTTTCAAGGAGATGTAAAAGTTGTTATTGTAACTAAAGGCTCTTTGGGAGCGACTGTTTATACTAAGACAAGTGAAATCTTTGTTCCTTCATATCAAGTTGAAGCAGTAGATACTACGGGTGCAGGTGACGCATTTATTGGAGCTGTCATTTATCAAATCTTAAATAAAAAAATTGATAAAGAACATCTTGAAGATCAAATTAATGAAGATATCATTAGATTTGCTCATCACGTGAGTGCATATGTGGTAAGTAGATATGGTGCAATTCCTTCAATGCCAAAGCTTTCAGATCTAGAAGATAAAAATAATAAAGAATGATGAAATAGATGATTATAGTTTGCTTTGAATGTTAAAGTAAGAATCAACGGTGTTTCAAAAGAAGTAGAAAAAGAATACACTGAAAAAGCATATGGATTCTGTCCTTATTCAAAACAAATCAAATGTATTATTTTGCATAACCAATGGACGACGCTAAGATTATTGAATGGTACAAAAAACACTTAAATTAATTAAATAAATAGCTTAAAGGAATCACATATGACATACTTCATGTGATTCCTTTTTTTATTCTACAATTTTTAAATTAAATGTTATAATATATCCAAATAACATATTTCATGGAGGGGTCACCAATGAGACAATTTAAATTATACTTTTCTTTCCTTTTTGTTTTGCTCATAGGAACTTTTTTGGTTTCATGTGTTGAAAATGAACTCACACTATCATTTGATTCTAATGGTGGTTCAATGGTACAGTCCATTTCCACAGATGGAAAATCAGTCACTTTACCAAATGCACCAACAAAAGAAGGATTCACATTTGATGGATGGTTCTGGGATAACGATACATTTCAAGATCCAGTATCAATTCCAATAGCTGCATCTCATTTAGATGATATGATGACTGTCTATGCAAAATGGGTTCCTATTCAAGTAGCAACTTCCTACACCATCACGTTTGATTCTACAGGTGGCTCACCTGTAGCACCCATAACTGCATATTATGAAGATCAAATTACAGAACCTACAAATCCAACAATGGAAGGATTTGCAGTCTTCGAGGGGTGGTATCTAGATCCTGAGTTATCAGAGCCTTTTGTATTTAACACCATGCCAGATCACGATCTAACACTTTATGCCAAATGGAACAATACACTTGTATTATCTACAGATCCAATCGAGATTACTTTATGGCATGCTGAAAAATCGACTAATACTGCCTATCTAGAAGCTTATGCAACTGAGTTTATGGCATTATACCCTAATATTACAGTTCATATTGCTACTGGATCAAGTAGTTATGATCGAGTTAAACAAGATGTCTTATCAGCGGTCTTTGGTAACACCACATTACCAAATCTTGTGCAGGGTACATCTGAGCATATGGCAGAATATATCTATCATGATCTTTTATTAAATCTAGATCCTTTCCAAAATAATTCAGTATATGGCTTAATAGATAATGACAGCATAGATGATATTATTCCTTCATTTGTTGAGGAATGCAGTCAATATGATGCTAATCATTCTTTATATGCACTCCCTTTTGCTAAGACTACTGAAATTATGATTTATAATCAAACAGCATTTAACTCTATTGGATTAAACGCACCACAGACATGGCAAGAGATAGAAACATTAGATACTTCTTTAAAGACTTATGGAAGTCAATTCAATAATCTTAACCAGATTGTATCAGCAACCTATGAATCAACGAGTAACCTTTTTAGTACATTCATCAAACAATATGGAGGCGCTTATACATCCTTAGATTTTGATACGATGACAGGTCAAGCATTATGGGTTGATCAAGCTGATTCAATAGCAGCAATGAATTTTATAAAAGACAACAAAGCCTTCATCACAATACCCGATTATTGGGATGAGAGCTATGCTTCAACACCCTTTATTGAACAAAAGACCTTTATAGTGATTGCTTCATCATCTGATATCAGATATTATATGCCACCAATTGATACTTTAACTGGATTACCTACATTTATTGTTGAAGCAGGTATAGTGCCTTATAATAGTGATGTCTTAGATTCTCAATTTGCAATTCAAAGAGGTACTGATCTAGGTCTATTAGATACAGGAACCATTCAGGAACAACTTGCTTCTTGGTTATTCCTAAAGTTTTTGACATCTACGGAAATCAATGCAGATTGGTCTATGAAAACTGGATATTTACCAGTGAGATCAAGTGTGTATGGTGATCCAGATTATATTGAGTTTTTAAATCATCCTACGACAACTCAATTTAATAATTCTTTAGTTGCTCATGTGATTGCTCAACAAATTAACTATATGTTTTTTGAACCAGCTTTTATGAATGCATCACTCGTACGCACAAAAGTGGGTATCGCTATTGAACGCATCATTTTAGGTGATGGAAATATAGAAGAAGCATTAGAAGAAGCTAGTTCTTAAAAATCAAAAAAATTAGACAACACGAGGTAAACAAATGAAAGAATTAGGATTTAGTCATCCAATAATCAATGAAGAAGTTGAAAAAAGGAACATCCATCTATTCTTGTACATATCAGCAATCTTTCATATAGTCTTAACAATTATATTTTTATTTATTCCTACAATAGGATAGTTTGTGTATATGATTAAGGGTACTCAAAAGAGTGTCCTTTCTTTTAGGCAAAAAAGAGACTATATTGAAAAAGTAAGATGATATTAGACACTAAAAAGTCTATTAGCATCTTTTTCAATTTTTAAAAAGATATTAAGAGGCTTAAAGTCTTGGTCAATAATAAATCATATTTTTAACGAATCTCATATATGCATGTTGATATTCTACTTTATCGTGCTAGAATTAATGTACAGATGAATCATCTAATGAAGATTCATAAAAAAACAAAAATGGAAAAGGAATTTATAAACATTGAAGAAAAATTTTAACGACAAACAAAAGAAGTCTTATCATGAACTCGTCGAAGAGCAAGACTTGAATAAGGAAGTTTTCAAACGCTCTGAGCAACCTAGAAAACAAGTGGTTGTTCTTAAGGAAGAGATTGAAAAACCCAAGTTTAAAACTAGAAGTAGTGATTCTGGTCATAAACCATATCAACGCAAAGATATCGATCAAGACGACAGAAGTTCTAAAGGAAATTCCAGAAGCACGACTGACTATAAGAAACCATATACACCTAGACAAAATACTGCATCAGATCAGAACAAAACTTATGTACCAAGGACAGGATCTGTAACAAACAAACCATCAACACCATTTATTAAAAAATAATTAACCAGATTGAAATGTACCCTATAAAACGGACTCTTCGAAAAAAGACCCTGACAAATACTTAATCAATATCCAAAACATATGAGAGTTTATATGGTGGTATAATATATATATATATAGACTCAAAAGGAGGTCATACTATGGCACAACAAAGATCCATTTCAGGTAGCACACACAACAAGAGTCAACACAATCATCGTATTAATCAAAACAATCCTAAAGGCAGTTTATTTAAAACCACACCATTTAGTCATAATAAAAATTCCAATAAAGCTGGTGTTAGTAACCCAGAAGATAAGGTAAATCCAAATGACAGAACAACCAAGAAGAAAAAAGACTAAAATTTAATACGATAAAATATCAATAAAAGAGACACTTTTTCAAGTATCTCTTTTATTTTGTATGAATAACTGGCTATATTTTTAAGATTATCTATTTTTCAAACTTATTTTCAAGAGAGTACTATAATCAAATTGAAATGAATACATAAAACACCCATTATAAATGATTTAAATTACTCAGGTTTTTTTTCGCTTAGTCCTTGATATAGGGTACACATTAAAGGTGTTTGGTATAAGGTGCTAAACACCTCTTTTTTTCATATTCGTGTTTAATTTTTTTTTTTGGATGTCTTTACTCCCATTTTAAATTGAATGCATATTAAATGATTTTAAAATTTATGTTATATTATGTCCAAATAGCATATTTCATGGAGGGGTCACCGATGAAAAGATTTGAATTAAGTCTAATTTTCTTTTTTGTGTTGTTCATATGATCAATGAAGAAACTGAAAAAAAGAACATCGATCTATTCTTGTATCTATCTGCAATCTTTCATCTAGTCTTAACAACTATATTTCTATTTATTCCTACAATAGGATAGTTGTGTATATTATTAAGGATAATCCATGATATTGGCACATTCATAAACTTTGAAAAAACTGTAATATTACACTATTTACAAAGTTAAATGTTGCATAATAACCTATATATGGTATAATTACTTTGAAAAAACTGTAATATTACATTAATATCAAAGGAGAACTTTATGTTGATTAAACGTGATGCATATTTAAGAAAGTTGATTTCCAGAAAAGAGAATACAGCAGTTAAAGTGATTACTGGTATTAGAAGATCAGGGAAATCCTTCTTACTTTTTAAACTTTATAAAGATTATTTGGTTTCAGAAGGTGTTCCTTATGAAAATATCGTTATGATTGATTTGGACAGTGAAAAATTTGAAAAGTATAGAGATAAGACTCTATTAAGAGAATATGTAGAATCGAAAATAATTAATGATGACATGTACTACCTTTTCATAGATGAAATTCAATTATGTAACGGATTTGAAAGTTTGCTTAATGGATTAAATAGAAATCCAAATATTGACATCTATATTACAGGTTCAAATTCAAAGTTTTTATCAACCGATATCATTACTGAATTTCGTGGAAGAGGAGACGAAATAAGAGTTTACCCTTTATCGTTTTCTGAGTACCATGAAGCTACAAACATGGATTTTGCTGAATCCTGGAAGGAATACTTTACTTATGGTGGACTGCCTTTCATACTCACAATAAAAACAGATCAAGATAAAAGTACCTATTTAAAGCAATTACTTACCCTCACCTATATGAAGGATATTATTGAAAGAAATAATTTAAGAGATGAAAATGTGATGGAGAAATTGCTTCAAATTTTGGCTTCATCGATTGGATCACTCAATAATCCAAAAAAAATTTCAGATTCATTTAATAGTCGTGGGATTAAGACATCAGATATTACAATAAAAAAATATATCGATTTTCTTTTGGATTCGTTCATGATTCATAAATCCGAACGTTATGATGTGAAAGGAAAAAAATATATCATGACACCTTTGAAATTTTACTTTAGTGATATTGGATTAAGAAATGCTTTGCTTAACTTTCGTCAACAAGAAGAAAATCACATCATGGAAAATATCATCTATAACGAACTTTTATATCGCGGTTATAATATTGATGTAGGCGTTGTTGAACTAAGAAATCATGTTAATGGAAAATTGAACTATAAGCAGATTGAGGTTGATTTCGTTTGTAACATGGGTAGCAATAGGTATTATATACAATCAGCATATCATATTCCAAATCAAGAAAAAATGTTTCAAGAAGAAAGACCACTTATTGCAATTCATGACTCCTTCAAGAAGATTATTATTGTTAAAGATGATATTAAAACATGGAGAAATGATCATGGTACCATTATTATGGGATTGAAAGAATTCCTACTTAACTCGAACAGCTTAGAAAAATAGGAAATGGTGTTAGTATTGTTTATGAACACATATCTATATATTTTTAAGGGCACTCAAAAGAGTGTCCTTTGTTTATAGATGATGTCATAAACCTAATTTTTTGAATTAAAAAAAATGATGCTTTGTAATTTAACAGTTTCTTGTTACAATAACACTATACGTAAAAATTAGGAGGCATTATGGCAGACTTAAGTATTCTGAATCACTTTTGGCTAACACTACTCATTTTATTACCGATTGTACTCATTTCTAGAGCAGTTGTTGCAGGTACAAAATATTCACCTATACTGATCATTGTAATATTTGGATTAACATTGGGACTTGTCTTAGACATTTCTAATATTGGAACTCCAGGTCTTAGTTCATTTCCAATGATTGGTCTTACATCTGGTGTAACCGTTACGGCATTAATTGTCACATTCTTTGTTGGGGGACAGAAATTAAGAAATACTTTCTTCAAACCCAAATTACCTAAAGAAGATGATGTGATCTTAAATGAAAATGAAGTTATCTTAGGTACTAAAGGTACTCAACTTGTTTTTATTGTGAGAGCTTATTTTATTCTTTTAGGTATTGAAGGATTAAAGAGAATCATCTTGGGAGATACGAGTTCTACTTTAACATCCTTTTATCCTTTAATTGCTTTCTTTGGTATTGCAGGAGCATTAATCTTAATTGACTCTAAAGCAAAGATTGCTAACAAGCACCACTATTTAATGAGAGGTGTTGTTGAATTAGTAGGGATATTAGCAGTTTTGATTTTATCGTTTTATATTAGTGCTTGGATTAAAGATATCATTGCGTTACCACAGATATTCTTTGCTATGGTGATCTCAAGTACACTTGGTATGATATTTTCCAATTGGAGAGGTGGACCTACATTTAAAGCATTACTATTTGGTGGTATTCCAATGGTCTTAGCTGCAGTCTTTTTAGTAGGTGGATCTAGATTATTAGAAGCATTTACTTTAGATGGTATGATACAAGTCATGGCATTTGGTTTCTTTGGACAACTATTTTGGATGTTTGTTGGTATGGCTTTACTCGTCTTTATTGGTAAAGCAAGATCAGTTGATATCGTTGCTCCAGGGATGGCAGGAAGCTTATCTCACTCAGGACTCACAGGCGCATGTACTGCAGGAGACTTAGGTGATGCTGCTAAAGAATTAGCACCAATCATGATTAATGTGCCTTTCTTAGGACATTTATTCGTGTTCACCATTCTTGCTGCAAGTGCAACAAGAGGTTCATTGTTACTTGTTCCAAGTTTATTAGTTGTACTTGTTGGTGCTGTATTAACTTATATCGCACTTAGAGTCTTATCTAAATCAAATAACGTTAAAGCTCAAGAAACGAAAGGTCTCATCTTTTTCTCACTTGGATGGCAACTTGTTGCTGTCTTTGGTGGATTGATTATGCTTGATCTTACAGGTATGAGCCTATCATTTGCTGCAATGGGAAATAGCAGCGCTATTTCACATTTCGGATTATTCGCATCGATTCAAGGTGGTATGTTTGGAGCTGAAGCTGCAGGCATGATCTCGTTCATATTTGCGATGCCATTTCTGATTCACCCTGTTGTTTTCGGTATCTTTGGTAAAGCGATGACAAACAAAGGTGAAATGCCAAGAAAAGCAATTTTCATTTTAGCAATCTTAGGTGTTATTGGTGTATTATTCACCCTTCTTGTTTTATAAGATTAATACGAAGTAAAGAAATGATGTTTTGATATCACTTATTTTAAATAATTATTATCCAGGGTGTTTCGCTCCCAAGCGAAACACTTTTTCATTTCTTGATCCTTATAGATCCAAAAATAATCCTTATAAGTGAACTATCAAAGGTATCAAAATTCATGATATAATATACCTATTAAAAGATTAAAGGGGACAACAAATGAATAAGAGCTTTCTTTCAAAAGAAAAATTAGTAACCTACTTGCTTATTGTATCTATAGT
>JAIPGC010000027.1 GCA_021736335.1 Acholeplasmataceae bacterium
ACAGCATGAACATCAGCTCCGATAACGCCAATAACGATTGATTTCATTTTTTCCTCCGGTCATATTGCGTTTAAACAGGGTTTTTTCAAAAAAAATAAAACGCTTACACCACTTGTATTTTAATACAAATCGCAAAAAAAAACAACAGTAAATCGTTGTTTTGCGTTTAAGATATTTAATGTTATAATATGGATGGGTGAAAACAATGAGAAATGTGAATGTGACAGAGATAACTAGTGTCGTTAAAGAGTTAGCTTTAGATGCAAATTGCAATATCGGAAAACCATTTATTGATGTCTTAAGAGAAGCGATTAAGAAAGAAAAATCTGAGATTGGAAAAAATGTCTTAGAGCAGATCATCGAAAATGATGAAATTGCACTTGAAGCCCATGAACCGATGTGTCAAGATACGGGCATGGTGGTTGTTTTTTTAGAAGTCGGATATGACATTCATTTTTCATTTGACATTTATGACGCCGTAAACGAAGGTGTCAGACAAGCATATCAAGAAGGATTGCTTCGCAAATCGGTTGTGAAACATCCTATAGATCGTGTGAATACCAATGATAATACACCAGCAATCATTCATGTTAAGATGGTTCCTGGAGATAAAATAAAAATAACACTCGCACCTAAGGGTGGCGGAAGTGAAAATATGAGCCTTGTTAAAATGCTGATTCCAAGTGATGGCGTTTTAGGCATAAAAAAACTGGTGTTGCACACCATTTTTTATGCTGGTGGTAAACCATGTCCTCCTTTGATTGTAGGTATAGGTATCGGTGGTAATTTAGAGAAATCAGCACTAATCGCAAAAGAAGCGTTAATGAGAGATGTACTTGATGAGAATCCTGATCCAATCCTTAATCAGTTGGAAAAAGAACTTTTGTCAGAAATTAATCAACTTGGTGTTGGACCGATGGGATTTGGTGGAACAACAACTGCTTTAGCAGTTAAAATAGCATCTTACCCATGTCATATCGCATCTTTACCAGTAGCTATTAATATCCAGTGTCATGCTTCAAGACACAAATCAATTGTGATATAGGAGGTCTCGTGATGAAACTTAAAACACCAATTACACCAAAAGATATCATGAAAATGAGAGCGGGAGATATTGTTTATATTTCAGGTACGATTTTTACTGGAAGAGATGCAGCTCATAAAAAAATGGTTGAAACATTGAATCAAGGAGAGCAGTTGCCTGTTGATTTTGATGGTCAGGTTATCTATTATACAGGACCTACACCTGCAAAACCTGATCGTCCAATCGGATCATGTGGCCCAACTTCAAGTTATCGTATGGACGCATATAGTGTGCCATTGATGAAGAAGGGTCTCAAAGTAATGATTGGAAAAGGTGACAGAAGTGATGATTTCATCCTAGATATGATCAATGAACAGGCTGTATATCTCCAAGCTGTTGGAGGAGCTGGTGCTCTATTATCACGATGCGTTATAAAAAGCGAAATCATTGCATATAAAGAATTAGGACCAGAAGCCATCTATCAGTTAGAAGTTAAAGATTTTCCTGCTATAGTAACTTATGATATTTATGGTGGAAACTTAATCAAAGATCAGGTTAAAAAATATCAGACAATAGAAATCTAAATTTCAGTTTCAAAGGGGTTATCATATGAAGGAATCTACAAAATCAAGCAAGCTTGTCTATGAATGTTCATTTATGAAACTATATGAGGATCAAGTTATTTTAGACAATCAAAATACAAGTCAAAGAGTATATGTTAAGCATCCAGGAGCTGCAGCAATACTACCTATAACTAAAGATTATCAGTTCATTTTGATAAACCAATATCGTTATCCAATCCAACAAGTGAATTTAGAAATTCCAGCTGGTAAAAAAGATGATGAAAATGAAGATAGTTTGTTATGTGCAAAAAGAGAATTAGAAGAAGAAACGGGCTATGTGTCCGAAGATATCAAATTCTTTCAACGCATTTATCCATGTGTTGGATATTCTAATGAATATATCGACTTATTTATAGCAAAGGACTGCAAAAAAATTGAAAATCCTAAAGCGATGGATGTAGATGAAAATATCGAGACCATCCTTTTAAGCTTAAATGAAATCAAAAGCTTAATCAGACATAATCAAATTCAAGATTCAAAAACACTCATCCTTATTCAAGGATATTTACTTATGGAGAGTCTATGAAAAGAAAAAACAGAGACAAACAACAAGCATTTCTTATGAATCTAATCAGACCACTGGTACATATATGGATGAGAATGGATGCTAAAAGAAAAGTTACTGTTGGACAAGGGGTTAATTTTAAAAGAAAAGAACCATATATCATGCTTGCCAATCATACTTTTTTATTCGATGTCATTCATGTCCCATTAAGATTTAGAAAAGTTCCTTTTATTGTTGCATCCCAAACCTTGTTCAAAAAACAACCGACGAAGTTTTTAGTAACTCAAGTTGCTCATGTCATACCTAAAGCTAAGGGTGCTAGTGATACATCAACAGTAAGAGATTTAATATCAACAATCCGTAGAGGTTATCCGATCTTGATATTTCCAGAAGGAGATACAACTTTCTATGGTGAAACCAATTATATAGAAGAATCAACCATGAAACTTATTAAAAAGCTTGAAGTGGATGTTTTGACATGCCATGTCAGTGGTGGTTATTTGTCTAAACCAAGATGGGCAACAGGGAAAAGAAAAAACAGACAGATACACTTAAATTATCAGTTAACTATTCCAAAGGAAAAAATCAAAGAGCTAGAGATTGAAGATATCAACACGATCATCAAAGATGCACTTTATCACAATGATTATGATTATCAAAGAAAACATATGATACCTCACCCAGGAAAAAAGCTCGCAGAAGGGATTGAAAATGTGGTTTATGTATGTCCATTTTGTGAATCGGTTAACACCATAGAATCAAAAAACAATCATATCAGATGCACATCATGTCATCACGAGGGTACCATGGATGAATACGGATTTATTCATGATTTTAAATACGATAGCTTATTGGAATGGAATAAGTTTCAAAGAAATTTTTCAGCTAAACTTAGAGATACAAAGATTCATTCATCAGGTTTTTTAAATTATATGAGTATTGAAGATGATCATTTGGATGAAGTCGGTGAAATAGAAATCGATTACCATGATTTCAAACTTCATATTTCAGGTGCACTCGAGGAAATAATTCCGATTAAGGAAATCTCCAATGCTACTATTACCTTGAGACGGGACTTTGGTTTTATCTTTAATGACAAGCATTACTTAGTCAAACTCAATCAATCTGGAGCTGCTTTACTAAGAATTGTTCAAGATAAATATTAAAAAAATAAATCATGATACACTTAGTGTTTGCTAGCGTGTATAATTAAATTAAAGATACGATGAATTGAATAAAAGGAGAGCATTAAAAAATGGAAATGACTGCTGTAATCAAAGAAACCAGAGCACCTGGCTTCAAGATTGTAAAGAAACAAGTTCCAGATGTTTTAGGCCCTAATGATGTCTTAATCAAGGTTCTAGCAACATCAATCTGTGGAACAGACGTTCACATTTATAAATGGGATCGTTGGAGTCAAGGAAGAATCAAACCTCCACTAACTGTTGGTCATGAGTTTTGTGGTGAAGTTTTAAAGGTCGGTAGTGAAGTTAAAAAAGTTAAGCTTGGTGATATTGTTTCTGCAGAAACGCACATTGTATGTCATGAATGTGAGTTTTGTAGAAGAGGAGAATTTCATATCTGCAAGAATACAAAAATCATAGGTGTAGATACAGATGGTTGTTTTGCTGAATATGCACGCATGCCAGCAGAAAACCTCATTGTAAACAGTCCAAATGTAGATCCTAAGTATTTATCCATCCAAGAACCATTGGGAAACGCTGTTCACACGATGCTACATTTCAAAATAACTGGTAAAACAGTAGCAGTTGTTGGTTGTGGACCAATTGGTATGATGGGAGTCAATATAGCAAAAGCTGTTGGAGCAAGCAAGGTTATTGCAATTGAAATCAATGATTATAGAATTAAATTAGCCAAGGATTTAGGTGCTGATGTCGTTATTAATCCACTCAAAGAAAATGTTATTGAACGTGTCTTAGAGGAAACAGATGGCATGGGTGTTGATGTGGTTACTGAATTTTCAGGAAATAAGCAGGCTATTGAAGATTCATTTAAGTATATTAAGCCAGGTGGAAAAATGTCTATGTTAGGGATTACTCCACAAAATATAGAAATAGATTTATCCAATGATGTTGTTTTTAAAGGTGTTACAATTTATGGTGTTGTTGGACGCATTTTATATGAATCATGGCATCAAGTTGCTGGTCTAATCGATAGTGGTAAACTAGATCTAGATAAGATAGTCACACATGTTTTTCCATTATCTCAAGTTGATGAGGCTGTTCAATTGATGGCATCAGGAAATAGTGGAAAGGTTGTTCTTATTCCATAATTTAAGGAGGCAAATATGTCGTATTTACTTTTAAAAGTTAATGAGCTCAAATCTGATGGTGTTTATCGTAAGTTACCTATCAATGATGGGCCATGCGATGCCATTATCAAACTCAATGGCAAGCCAGTCATTAACTTATCTTCAAATAATTATTTAGGTTTCGCAAATCATCCTAGATTAAAGAATGCTGCTAAAGCAGCAATTGATCAATATGGAGTAGGGTCAGGAGCAGTGAGAACCATTGTAGGCAACATGACCATTCATGAAGAGCTAGATCGTTTGATTGCTAGATTCAAGCATGAAGATGCTGCACTTGTTTTCCAATCTGGATTTGCAACTAATGCAGGTGTTATTCAAGCAATTACTGATGAGCATGATTTAATCGTCTCAGATGAATTAAATCATGCATCAATCATTGATGGTGTTAGGTTGTCAAAAGCAAGCAGAGCTGTTTATAAGCATAGCGATATGAACTCTTTAGAAACTGTTTTAAAGGAAAAAAGAGATCAATATCATAATGTTTTAATCATCACAGATGGTGTTTTCTCTATGGATGGAGATATAGCTAAACTACCAGAAATTGTCAAATTAGCCAAAAAATACAAAGCACTTACATATGTGGATGATGCACATGGTTCCGGTGTTTTAGGAAGATCTGGAAGAGGAACAGTTGACTATTATGGATTACATGGCCAAGTTGATTTCATTGTTGGTACTTTATCTAAGGCAATAGGAGTTGTTGGCGGATATGTTTGTGGATCACTTGCTATGAAGGAATGGTTGCTTCATCGCGGTAGACCACTCCTATTTTCGACAGCTATGATGCCTTCTGCAGTTGCAGCAATCATTGAAGCATTTCATATGCTTGAAGAATCAAGCGAATATACAGATAGATTATGGGATAACGCACGTTACTTCAAAAAACAACTTGTTGAATTTGGGTTTGATATAGGAAAGAGTGAAACTCCAATTACTCCAATTATGATTGGTGAAGAAAGTGTCACCATGGAATTCTCCAAGAACTTATTGAAGAATGGTGTTTATGTATCAGGTATCGTTTTTCCTACTGTGCCTAAAGGAAAGGGAAGAATTAGATGCATGGTATCAGCACTTCACACCAAAGATCAACTTGATAAAGCAGTAGAGATCATTTATAAAACTGCAAAAAAAATGAATCTCATAGCCTAGGAAACTAGGCTTTTTTTCTTGTTTGTAGGCAATAGAAACTAAAAAATTCATCATTTTAAAGTTTAATTTATATGGTAATATATAAATAGAACTCAAGGAGGTTAGATATGATTGATTCTCTAGAGAAAACCGCTAGTAAGCAGACCATTCATCATTTGGGTCCTTTTATAATGAAAAATATGCATGCATACAACAATTATGTTGTTTTTTATAATGATCTAGTTATATTAATTGATGTTCCTCCAATTCAAGTTTTGGATTTATTTTATTCAACACTTACAAGACATGTAGAGATGAATAAGATAACACATATCATCATACATCATATCAATGCATCAACGTTTATTGTTTTAAATGATTTTGTTAATCATGGATTTGTTGGTAAGGTGATTACTAATAAGTATTTTGAACAACAAATTAGGTATCTAAAAACCATTAAGGTTGAACTTATTGATGAAATGAATTATCAATTGATAAGTCAAAATCAAATTATTTTTAAATTTATTCCGATGATTTTTCTACCATTTCCTGATATGTTTATGACATATATGCCTTCAGAGTTGGCTCTCTTCTCATCTACATTATTTTCAAGTGATTATGATCCTGAAGTATCACCAAGTATCAATCAAATCAAAAATTCTATTTTCTCTTTTCACAAGAGCAATATGCCAAGTAGTAGTTATATTCAAAAACCACTTAGAATAGTACGTGATTTTGATGTACATGCTATCTATCCTTCCATGGGATATCTCATTTCAAAACAAATAATTGAGTCTATATTTTCTTATGAATTATTGCTTGATTTCTATAATAATTACCAAGTTTTCATGCTTGATTCAAAGGGTGATAAAACTGTCAATTATCGAGAAATTATCAATCATATGATTAATCATTTACTAAAGACGTACTCAAAAATTGAGATACTTAATACATTCGTTGGAACACCTATTGGCCTTCAACCTGATCCATTGATGTTAAATAAAACTTCATTGGATGGTTATAAATTATGGCATCTTTTTTTTGAACATATTTATGTGAAAAAAGGGATTGAATGGATTACAATACTTGAACCTTTAGTTAACAGATATTATGATGAATATGGCATAGAGAAGCCAAATATCTACTTATCTAAATTTATTGAGATGACCTTAAAGGCTAACTCATTAAAACAAGCCAACAGTGAATTGGAACAACATATTGAACAATTGAATAATGAGATTACTAATACTATGGATAACTTTATGAAGTGTCCAATAACCAAACTATACAATCAGGATTTTTTCACACAGCTTCTAAAAAGTGATTTAGAAAAAGAGAAAAATGCAGATAAGACAAAAGGATTTATTTTAGTTCAATTAGATCAGTTGATGACTATCAATCAGCAATATGGAAAACAAGCCGGTGATGAAGCCATAAGACATATGTCATATGAGATTCAACAGGTGATGAGGCCTGATTCCTTAGTCTTCAAACAAAATGGTCCAGGTATCATTGTTTATCAAGAGTCCACTGTACCAAAAAACATTGAAACATCATCAGTTAATTTTAGAAATCGAATTGCAGAATCCAATTTGTTTATTGAAAAAGTTTCAGCGGCAATTAGTAGTGTAGATTTAAATGAGATTGATCAAGATTTAGAGACTGATCAAAAGATTAAAGCTATTTTTGATTTACTCGTTCAAAGAGGGCAAATGGCATTGAAACAAGGTAGTGGTTCCATTACTGATCGCAGTACAAAACACCTAGCCATTTCTGATGGTTGTATCCTGCTCGTCGATGAAGATGAGGTTAATCTCAATATGCTTAATCGAATTTTTAAGAGAATTAATTTTGATGTGAAGATAGCTCATGGTGTTATTGAAGCAATTGAGCTAATCAAAGAAAATTCAATTGATGTTATCATCTCAGAAATTAACTTATCTAAAATCGATGGATTCACACTTAAGCAAATGCTTAATGAAAGTAAAGATTTTCAAAAGATTCCTTTTATCATGGTTTCGCATAACAAAACATTGGAAAACATCAAGCGCGGTAATTCACTTTATGTCAATCTGATGTTAGAAAAGCCTATCATACCAGATGAATTGATTGGACACGTGAAAAGATACAAGACGTGGGTGAAGCAGCAATGAGTGTTCTGACAGCATGGATGATATTCTATGGTTTTGTTGCTCTATCTGTTTTTTTGATGATAGCTATCATGATTCAAAAGTATTTCAATAGACGCGTCATCAAATTAAAAGGTAAGGCAAGAGATTATCTGTTTAAAAAATACTTTGATCAGGAAGAAATAACAACTGAATTAACAAATCAGTTCTTTTTTGATGCATATATTGATATTGAAACACATGTAGAAATAGAACCAGAAGTAAGAAAAAGAGTAATCGCTGATTTAAGTAGAACAAGATTTACCGTCAGTCAAATGAGAAAACTCAATTCATTATCGAGTATCAAACGTAAAATTGCTATTTTTTATATCAGCACACTCAAAACAGATTTGGCTTGGGAAATGCTAAAAAAAAGGTTATATAAAGAAAAAAATGAAAGCGTCTTATTTTATTTGATATTTTCGATAATTCCTATCATCGATCAAAAAATTTTCAATCACATCGTAGATAGCCTTGAAGGTTCAACTGAGAACTATCAGCATTGGATTAGGTCATTGATGAAAAATCATTACAATCAGATAAAGATATATGTAAAAGATTATTTTCATGACACACGAAATGAAGTGAAAAAATTATTAATAGAACTCGCAGGTATCACTGTTGATCTTGAACTTAAAAATTATGTTTTTAGAATGTTTCATGAATCAGTATTAGAAAAAGATATCAAGTTTTTAGCCATAGAAGCGATTGCGAAAATGTATCCTGAAGAAATTGCTAATGATATATTTTGCAAAAATCAAGATGATGCAATAAAAAAAGTAGCAATCAGAGCTGCTGCTTCCATAGTCAATCAAAACATGGTTGATAATATCCTTAATTCGATGAATGGATCATCACTAGATGAGGATCGGACTAATAGTTTATCCAAGATTGTTTATGATTCATCAGATTTATTGCTTTATGTCCTAAAAAAATATAAGAATAACAATAATAGATTTCAACAAATGGCTATCGCAAAAGTTTTATCACACCGGATTGACTATTTGATGTTGAAAATGGAATCCAGTGGATATGAATACATCAAGCTCATCTTAGAGGACATGCTTAAACTTCATATCATTGAAGATTTCATCGATTTTGTTAATTTAAACAAGAGTGATGTGATTGAGTCACTATTACTTCCATTAATCATACAGTATTCAAAAAGAGATTATTATTTATATGAACAGTTCTCCATTTATCTAAAAGATAAAATCTTGAAGAAAACAGATATTCCAAAACAGAAGCAACCCGTAATACCTAGAGAAAAATCACCAATTGAAAGAAATAAAGTATCATGGATTATTGGATGGATTATATTTTCAGTTTTAATTTTTCCAGTTATATTTTTCTTTTCAAATCTAGGCGTGATATTTGGTGGAAATGTCAATATATTTGAGTTCTTTGTGGTAAGCATTAACCGTTATTTAGTGGCTTATTTCTTGTTTGCAAACGGGATATATATCCTCTTATTATTGATTTCTGTTAAAGGTGCTAAAGAGCGTATTCAATTATGGGAAATTAAGACTCAAACATTATTATTCGAGCATCATATACTCCCCAGTATATCAATCGTTGCACCAGCATATAATGAAGAAAAAAGCATCATTGAAAGTGTCACATCTTTACTCAATTTGAAGTATCCAAAATATGAGGTTATTGTCGTCAATGATGGATCAAAAGATCAGACTATTCAAGTATTAATTGATCATTTTGAGCTTGAAAGAAAACACCCTTTCTTTAATCTTAAACTTAAGACAAAAGCACTAAGAGGTGTTTATGTTAATAAACAAATTCCCAATTTGATTGTTGTTGACAAACAAAATGGTGGTAAAGCAGATGCACTTAATTTAGGTATTAATGTAGCCAAAAATGATTATATTTGTGGTATCGATGCTGACTCACTTCTAGAAGAAGATGCACTATTAAAATTGATGAGTGTATCATTAGATCATTCGACCAATCATATTGCATTAGGTGGCAATATAGTACCTGTCAATGGATGTACTGTTGACAAAGGTAAGATTGAGCATAGTGGTTTAGGTAAAAAGAGTATTGTACGTTTTCAAACATTAGAATATTTAAGAGCTTTTACTACAGGAAGAATCGGGTGGTCTAAATTACATAGTTTACTCATCATCTCAGGTGCATTTGGACTATTTCAAAGAAAAGCCTTGTTAGATACAGGTGGATACTTGACGATTAGTGGTGATTTGAAAAAGGATACAGTAGGTGAAGATATGGAACTTGTCGTTCGCTTGACCTATGAAGCACTTAAATCTAAAAAGAAATATCGTGTTGAATATGTTCATCATGCAAATTGTTATACAGAATTACCTAGTGATTTGCACAGTTTGCTCAAGCAAAGAAATCGTTGGCAAAGAGGTTTACTAGATATACTCAGTTATCACCGGAAAATTTTGCTCAATCCTCGTTATAAACAACCTGGTATGATTAGTTTTCCATATTTCTTCACTTTTGAAATGATTGGCCCGTTTTTAGAAGTTATTGGATATCTTGCATTATTCATTGGGTTATTTCTTGGCATTCTAAATTCAGTACTTGTTATCATATTATTAGCAGTAACTATTGGGTTTGGTATTGTTATTTCATTATTCTCTTTATATATAGCAGAAAAAAGAAATGTCTTTTACTCTAATAAAGAAACTGTTATACTGGTCTTAGTAGCAATTATTGAGAATTTTGGGTATAGACAGTTAATGAGTATTCAACGAGTTTTTTCTACATTTTCAGCACTTAAGGAAAGTGGATCTTGGGGGAGTCAAAAACGACAAGGTTTTCAAAATAAATCATAAAGAGGTGTATCATGCAAACATTAGAAAAACTAAAATTACTATTTGAATCCTTTCATGAAGCGATTTATATTGTAGATACAGAAAGAAAGATTCTATATTTTAATCCAGCTGCTTCACAAATTAGTGGTTTTGAAAAGAATGAGATGGTCAATTCATTTTGTTTTGACAATCGTTTGAATCATGTGGATGATGAAGGAAAACAATTATGTCTAGATGGCTGTCCTTTAGTTGAAAGTATCAAAACCAATCAAATAATGGAAGATTTTGTTTATCTTCATCATAAGAATGGGCACCGTGTTAGAGTCCATGTACGTGTGATTCCTTATGAGGAAAATGGCAAGATTATTGGAGCAATTGAAGTATTCACTGATGTGACAGAAAGAAACTTATTACTAGAAGAGTTGCTTATACAAAAGAAATTGTCATTAATTGATCCATTGACAGGATTATTTAATAGAAGATTCTTACATGAAGAGTTTCCTACATTAATCAAAGGAATGCCTGAAGAAGATCGACTAGGTGTATTATTTATTGATGTGGATGACTTTAAATTAATCAATGATAGACATGGCCACTTAATTGGTGATGAGGTTCTGAAAACCATTTCAAAAACGATTCAGTACAACTTAAAGGGCAATGATTTTGTGATTCGATATGGTGGAGATGAAATTTTAGTTCTCCTTAGAAATGTTGATCAGGATAATGTAGAGTTTGTTGCTGAAAAATTAAGAATATTGGTTAAAAACTCTGTAACAAGAAGTATTAAGCAGGGTTTAAAGACAACAATTTCTGTTGGGGTTACACTTCAAGATAAAAAAGAGAGTTTGATACAAGCAATTAATAGAGCAGATCACGCTATGTATTTAGCTAAAAGCAAAGGTAATAATCAAGTAGTTTTCTTATCAAAAGACTATTAAAAATAGGAAAAGGAATGAGTACATGAAAGAACTTATAAGATTTGATTTTGATAAAAAACCGGTCAAAGAAAGATTCTTTTTAACCCCTTTGGCTTATCTATTAAGCTTCCCAACAGTTTGGAGTAGAAAATTAAAGATTAATAAGGTTGATATGAAGGGGCTAAAGCCTCCTTATATTTTACTTGCAACTCATCATGCGTTTATCGATTTTAAGGTAACAACTGCGGCTATATTTCCAAGAAGAGCTAATTACATCGTTGCTATTGATGGATTCATCAATCGTGAATGGTTACTTAGAAACGTTGGAGCTATTTGTAAACGTAAGTTTACAAGCGACATTAAGCTTGTTAGACAAATAAAATATAGTTTAGAAAAATTAGAAAATATTGTTGCAATCTATCCAGAGGCTAGATATTCTTTAATTGGAACGACAGCTATTTTACCTGAATCATTAGGCAAAATGGTGAAAGTGCTCAAGCATCCTGTTGTTATGCTAAATATGCATGGTAATTATTTAACTCAGCCGGTATGGAATTTAGATATGCGAAAGGTACCACTAAAAGCTGATATGACTCAGATCATTACAAAAGATGAAATTGAAACATTAACGATTGCTGAAATTAATGATCGCATCAATCAAGCATTTGTTTATGATGAATATCAATGGCAATTCGATAATAAAATTAAAATTGATTTCAAAGATAGAGCAAAAAATCTTCACAAACCACTATATCAGTGCCCTAGCTGTTTAAAAGAACACGTTATGGATTCTGACGGGGATAAAATATGGTGTACTTCATGTAAGAAAACTTATGTCATGGATGTTTATGGAAGACTACAAGCTACAGAAGGTGTCACTGAATTTCCTCATATCCCTGATTGGTATGAATTTGAGCGTAGACAAGTTAGAAAGCAAATAGAAGAAGGTAAGTATTATTTCGAAGATGAAGTCAATATAGAATCATTACCTAATGCAGATGGATACATTCCATTAGGTAAAGGTAAAATCAAGCATGATATCAATGGATTCGTCCTTGAAGGAGAAGAATTTGGTCATAAGCTTGAGTTAGAAAAACCTCCGCTTTCTATGTACGGGCTTCATATAGAATATAATTATTTTGGTAAAGGGGATTGTCTTGATTTATCTACACATGATGACACATATTATATCTATCCATTAACAAAAATGAATGTGGTAACTAAATTAAGTCTTGCAGTTGAAGAACTATATAAAATCAAGTATCAAGAGCTACTTGAAAAGAAATAAAAAATGATTAGAAAAGTTTAAGGGCTCAGCCCTTTTTCTTTTTTGATGTTATAATAGAAAAGAGGTAACTTATGGAAATCACATGTTTAAAACTTAATGATTTAACTGAATCTGTTTGTGAGAATAACTTAAAAGTGCGTTACATGTTGCCTTTAGAGAAAGCAACATTCATCAATCGCAAAAATAAGGTGATTCATGAGCATGACATTATAGAAAAATCTATGCATCGAACAAGAGTTATTTGTCCGATTTTTTACGAATGTGGCGGTTGCGATTTTCTTCACATCAAATATGAAGAACAAGTAAGAATGAAAAGTGAATTTATCTCTAAATTGATTGAAAGAAATCATATTATCACCGATTTATTACCAATGATTAAAAATGACAAACCACTAAATTATCGACATAAAATAGTTGCAAGTGCTACATCTATCAATAAGAAATTAAAACTTGGCTTATTCCAAGAGAATAGTAAAAACATCATTGCCTACTTAAAATGCCATATTCAAGATGAATCTGGAAATGCTGTGCTCGCATCAGTTGAAGAACTTCTCAGTAAATATAAGATTCCTGCATATGATATTGATCTTAATGTTGGCATCGTAAAACATGTAATGATTAGAAAATCATTTGCTAGCAATCAAATGTTGGTTGTGATTGCTACAAATGGAACTTTGTTGCCTAATGGTAAAAAAATTGCATCCGATCTTGTTAAAAAGCATCCACTGGTACAAACTGTCATTCAAAATATTCATCGAAAGAAAACAAAATTAGTGCTCCTTGATGAAGAAAAAGTCATTTATGGTAAAGGTTATATAGAAGATAAGATTGATGATATCACTTTTAGATTATCTTCCAAATCATTTTATCAAGTTAATCCAGTGCAAATGATTAAGCTCTATCAAACTGCTCTAGAATTAGCTCAAATTCAGCCTAACGATATTGTGATGGATACATACTCAGGAATCGGAACAATCGCTTTATTAGCCTCAAAAAGAGCTAAAGAAGTCATTGCAATTGAATCTAATCAATCTTCCTATCAAGATGCAATGATTAATAAAAAGCACAATCAAGTTTCAAATATAACATTGATTCATAGTGATGTGGAAACCTATTTAAAATCTTACAAAGGTAGAGTTGATTGTTTGATTATGGACCCAACAAGAGAAGGTTCAACTGACATCTTTTTAAATGCTTTGCTTGAACTAAAACCAAAGAAGATTGTTTACATCTCGTGTGATCCTAGAACTCAAATAAGGGATATCCTTGTTTTGTTAAAAGGATATCACCTTGTATCTGTTCAACCAGTTGATATGTTTTCTCAAACGGTTCACGTAGAGTCTATCGCTTTGCTAAAATTGAAATGATTCTATAACATAAGGATTTATTTTGGAGGTACATATGGATATATTTATGGTCGGTGGAACAGGATTATTAGGATCTGAAGCTGCTTTTGAACTCATTAAAAGAGGTCATAACGTATCTTCAATTGCATTACCTCCTCTTCCAATAGGTGCTAAAATACCCAAAGATATGAAACTTATATTTGCTAATTATCTTGAACTCTCAGATCAACAAATGAAAGATTTGATGTTTGGGATGGATGGATTTATTTTTGCTGCTGGAGTTGACGAACGTATTGAAGGTACAAAACCAATCTATGATTTTTATGCAAAATATAACATCATTCCTTTGAAAAAAATGATTCGAATAGCTAAAGAATCAGGTGTGAAGCATGTTGTCGTGCTTGGTTCTTATTTTTCTTATTTTGCACGAATATGGGAAGAGCTTGATTTATATCACAAGCATCCATATATTAGAAGTAGAGTTGATCAAGCTCAAATGGCATTATCATTTGCAGATGATAACATGAGTGTATCTGTCTTAGAATTACCTTATATATTTGGAACTCAACCAGGCAGAAAACCTGTCTGGACTTTTTTAATCGAGCAAATAGAAAAAATGAATGGATTTACTCTCTATCCAAATGGTGGGACAACGATGTTGACAGTAAAACAAGTTGGACAATGCGTTGCCTCTGCGATAGAAATTAAAAATAATGGACAAAATTATCCAATAGGATATTACAATATGTCTTGGAAAGAAATGCTTTCTATTTTCCATAAATACATGGGTGTTCCTAATAAAAAGATTATCACCATTCCCAAATTCATCTACCTTCTTGCTATGAAATCAAAAGTAAAAGAATATAAGAAAAAGCATATTGAAACTGGGTTTGATCTCATAGGATTGGTTCAGATTATGACAAGACATGCCTATATTGATAAAGAACTTGTCATAAAGACATTTGGAGTAACTGATGACGATATTGATCAAGCAATTGGACAATCTGTGAAGTTATCAATGGATTTCATTCATGGGAAAAAGGATATCATTGATATGAGGGGTGAATGATGAAAAGTATTTTATTTAACAGACAAAGCCCTGAATTACAGCAAATTAGAACATTAATTGAGAAGCAAAATCATAGAACTCTTGTCCTATGGGTTATTGATTGTGCACCACGCGTATTATCCATCTTTGAACAGAGATTTCCAGATGACAATAGACCAAGACAAGCACTTGATGCAACTATTAAATGGTCAAAAGGTGAAATCAAAATGCCAAAAGCTAAAAAAGCTGCACTTGCTTCACATCAAGCAGCAGCAAGTGTTTCTCATGATCTAGCAGCATGCGCTGCTGCTCATGCTATGGGACATGTATTAGGTACAGTTCATGTAGAAACACATGCGATGGGTCTTTTGATGTATGGATTGACAGCCTTTGTCAGACAGCAAAATGGAGTTATGAATGAAGATGACATCAATAAGGAGATCAAGTGGTATGTTGACCGTTTGAAGTTTTGGGAAGTTACTGAAAGTAAAACCGATAGAAAATGGGCATCATTTTTATTAAAAGATCATATGCCAAACAAAGAAAAATTGCTAAGAGAAAAGGAAAACCTGAAGTCAAGCATTTTAAAAGCCTAGATATATTTGATATGTTAAAATATGTATGTATTTTAATACAGAAAGAGGTTTTATATGCAAACACTATTCGTCAATCTTGCAGTTAAAGATGTACAAAAAAGTACTGAATTTTATATCAAATTAGGATTTAAGAAAATTGATCATTTTTCAAATGATAAAGTATCCTGCATTCAATTATCAAAAACAAATTACTTCATGTTATTAGAAGATGATATTTTTAAATCATTCATACCCAATCATGATTTAACACCAAGAGGTAATCATTTGAATCAGCTCAATTCGCTCATGCTTTCAAGTGTTGATGAGGTGAATCAGATAGGTGATCTTGCATTGTCACTTGGAGCAAAAGAAATAAGACCTGCTGAGCATATGGGTGAGGGTATGTATGTTCGTACATTTACAGATCTTGATGGATATGGGTTAGAAATTGGTTGGATGGATGAGGCATTAGTTCCAGTTGAAATGCGTTAGCTCTAAAGAAGAAAGTAAAAGAATTAAATCAGGAGGATTAATATGAGTGATTTGGTTACAGAATATATCAATAGATTTGATGGTAATATAAAAAATAAACTTACACAAATACGAAATCTAATTCAAGAGGCAGCACCTGAGGCTGTTGAAAAAATGAGTTATCAAATGCCAACCTTTTACTTAAATGGAAACTTGGTTCATTTTGCTGCTCAAAAAAATCATTTAGGTTTTTATCCATCAAGTGAAGGTATAAAGCCATTTGAGGATAAATTAACACAGTATAAGCATTCAAAAGGTGCTATACAATTTCCATATGACAGTCCATTACCAGATAAATTGATTACTGAAATAGTATCATATAGGGTTTTACAAAATCAGAAGAAATAAGTAAAATTTGTACAAGATGCCATTTATCTAGAGATTGAATCACTTCAATCTTTTTTTTTAAAATTAAATGGGGTATATTAAACCTATATTTAAATATTTACTATAATTATTGTATAATAAAGGCATAAGAAAATTTGATATAAAGAGAGGCCAATATGAAAAATTATTACATGAAACAAAAAGTGTTTTCATTTAGAGATCGTTACAAGGTTTATGATCAAGAACAAAATGTGGTCTACCATTGTGAGGGTAAATTATTTTCATTAGCTAGAAAGATGAAGTTTATCGAAACATCTACTGATACTTTATTATTTAATTTCCGAAGAAAAGTTCTTAGTTTTTTAGCAAAGTATTATCTTTCAGATCCTGATGGAAAAGAAGTAGCTGTCATCAAAAGACAATTTTCGATTCTTAAACCAAAAGTCGAGATTGAAAGCTCATTAGGAAACATATCTCTAGAAGGCGATTATTTTGCTCACAACTTTACATTGTTTGAAGATGGCGTCGAACTTGCAAATGTCCAAAAGAAATGGATATCTTGGGGTGATTCATATGTCATTACCATTCAAGATGAAGCAAGAGCCTCATATTTACTTGCGATCATTATTCTAATTGATAGCATATTCCACGAAAACAAAAATCAAAACAGACATTAAGTAAATCAAGAAAAGGAAGTCATTTATGATAGGAAAATTCAAAAGCCCTATGGGCATGATTTTTTTCATGACTGATGGAAATCATTTAACTGATATGATGATTGATGACTTGAATCTTGAAACGGATCAAGACCCATTGATTGAAGAAACAATTAAACAGTTAAGTGAATATTTTTCACATGATAGAAAAAAGTTTAATCTACCAATTAAATATCAAAGAGGGACACCATTTCAACAAGAGGTTTGGAATGCTTTATTAACCATACCTTATGGACAAACGAGAAGTTATAAAGATATAGCCATACAGATAGGAAGACCAAAAGCAATCCGTGCTGTCGGCCAAGCATGTAAGATGAATCCGATTGGGATTGTTGTTCCATGTCACAGAGTCATAGGTAAAGATGGAAGCATGCGTGGATATTCAGGGCCACTTCATGTTGACTTAAAACAAAAACTGATTCTTTTTGAAAAATAAATGAATATGAAGGAGATAATTAATGAACGACAACAAGTTAAAACAATATAGACAAGATCTTCATCAGATTCCAGAAATAGCATTTGATCTTTTTTTGACACATGAATACATCAAGAATGAGCTTGAACTTATGGGTTATAGCATAGAAGTTGTTGCTCAAACTGGTATTATAGCGCATAAAAAAGGTGAATCCAGCGAGGCTATTGCATTTAGATCTGATATGGATGCATTACCAGTAGATGAAAAAACAAATATCGCCTTTGCTTCAAAACATCCTCATAAAATGCACGCATGCGGACATGATGGACATATGTCTATGCTTTTAGGTTTTGCTGATCATGTTTCAAAACTAAAAAATCTCAAGAAAACGATTGTCTTCATTTTTCAGCCTGCAGAAGAAGGACCTGGTGGGGCAAAGGTCATCATCAATGAAGGCATCTTTGAAAAATATCATATTTCGCATATTTTTGGAATTCATCTTTATCCAGGACTTGATGAGGGCTTATATGGTCTGGTTGATGGCCCAATGCTTGCTCAAAATGGTGAGTTTAATTTAGTGATCAAAGGTAAATCGGCACATGCTGCACAACCTCATTTAGGACAAGATGCAATTTTAGCAGCATCATCACTCATCAATTTGTATCACACAATTATCAGCAGAAATCTTGATCCACTAGAATCAGCAGTCATTACAGTTGGAACCATTCATGGCGGTGAAGCCAGAAATATCATTCCAAATGAAGTGAAAATATCAGGAACAATTAGAGCCTTTAATGTTAATGTATATGAATTGCTGAAAAAAAGAATGCGTTCAATTGATCAAGGTATCCAATTAGCATTTGATGTGGAAGTTGAAAATGATATTATGGATTATTATCCTCCTGTTATTAATGATCATCATTTGTTTGAACTTGTTTGGAATACACTTAAAAAAGATGAATACAAGTTATTAAAACCAATGATGTTTGCTGAAGATTTTGCCTTTTACCAGAAAAAGGTTCCAGGATTGTTTTTAATGATTGGAACAAGAAATGAAAAGAAGGGATTTATTCATCCTTTACATAGCGGATATTTTAATTTTGATGAAATTGTTTTAGCAAAAGGTGTAGAAATATACAAGAAAATTCTAAAACTGATGGAAATCGCTTAAAATTTTGATTTATTTAATTTAATGTTTTTCCATATAAGAAGTATCCCTTAAGGGATCTTTTTTTTATATTGAATAAAGCGTTATTTAATTAATGAAAACTTAATAATTCGGTAATAGATTAGAAAAATCTTATCGCTATAATTGACCTATAAAGAAAGGAAGTGTCTGCTGATGTATATGACAAAGTTGCTTTCACCTAAGAAGATGCTAAGGAAAAAAAGGCTATTATCACTCAGCTTTTCAATATCAGGATTCCTCATGGTATTGTTTGCCTTGGTCAGCTATTATGGTCAGGACTCAGGAAACTTCGTCATGTCAGTCGATTATAGTGCATATCAGCGTGGCATTGTGTTATCAAACGATATCACATTTGAATCAAGAAAACCACAATTGATGACTGAGCCAGTGTCAGAAGCTAGAGATATTACCTATTCTTGGATTAAATTACCTGAAGTTAGTTCTTCAAATGGAAGTTTCATTGATCCTGAGTATGATTACATCGCATATACCTTCTACATAAAAAATGAAGGAAATGAAACGGTTGATGTGGTTTATAGTATTAAGTTGTCTGAAGTTCAAAACAATTTAGATGAATCCATTAGAGTATTGGTTATTGAAGATGGTGTTGAAACGATTTTTCAAAAACCTGATAAAGCAGATGAATTTGGCAATTTCCCAATTTACCCGTCAACTTTACCAGAAACAAAATATTTTCTATCAGAAACCGTAGTAACTAGAAAGAAAATAACAAACTTTGAACCCAATGAAATAAGAAAATACAGTGTTGTTGTCTGGTTAGAGGGACATGATCCAGATACAACAGATGCAATTATTGGTGGCATGGCGAAATTACAGATGATATTCGTTATTGATGAACCATCTTAGTAACATATGATTACAAAAATTAAACGATTATATTTGTCCCTCATCTCGTTAGTGTTAGTCTTTATGATCTTCGGTACAGTCACTTATGCTTGGATTAGCATGGCATCAGTCAATTCACTTGATGGGATGTCACTTACAGCAACATCGGGAAATGAACTTTTAATATCACTAGATGGCATTACATATTCAAGAGATTTACCTTCATCAGCTTTAGAACAGTTACTTAGAGATGTTGCACTTACAGATGTTACTTCAGTTGACGGTATTAACTTTTCAAGAGGTGGTCTAAATGAAGGTGAACAAGTAATTGCAAACAGCCATTATGTCTCATTTGAATTATGGTTACAAACAGAAAGACCTGAACACAACATATATTTAGTAGATAATGTTAACGATCTCGTTTCATTTGATACAACTTACAGTGGAACATATGTTGTATCAAGAGGCGTAACTTGGAAATCAGACTTTAGTTTCATAAACGGTCCATCACTTAATGACATGATAGAAAAAAATGAAGAGCGATTATATTTCGCAAGTGATGCAATCAGAATCTCATTTCAAGAAACCAAAGATTTATGGAATCCCCATGATACAAGAGATCAAGAAGAATTGAAAACTTTCCTTTACGACCCTTCAGAAAATGAAGAAAGAGGATATGGAGTAAGTTATGGAGCATTCAGTTATTTCTTGATTAGTGCTCAAGTACCTATTGAAACACCCTCACATATGCAAAACGTGAAATATCATCTTTCAGAATTTGATCCTAACAATCCGTATCAAGCACTAGATGATGAGTCGCATATCGCAACCCTTCAACCAAGTGATGCGATCAGTAGTAATGGGAAAGTATTATATCGAGGTAAAATCATCATTAATATATGGATAGAAGGATGGGATGCAGATGCCTTCAATTCAATTCTAAATGATAGAATCAAAATTCAATTAAAATTTAAAGCTGCAAAAAGCAGCAGCCAATATGAATAAAAAAAATATGAATAAAAAAAAGGAGATTAAATCATGAGTAGTATTGCTAGAAAATTAGTTTTATCAGTAG
>JAIPGC010000028.1 GCA_021736335.1 Acholeplasmataceae bacterium
CATCTTTTTCACCCAGTTGATTTGCTATTTCTTTCAAAGCAACCGGTGCTTCGTATGTATAAAACTTGTCTTCGATTTGTATTTTCATTATTTTTCTCCCGTTTTACTCATCATCTTCGTCATCGAATAAATCGAATCTATTCAAATGAATTTTAGTATTGTCTTTTACGATTATTTCTTCTTTGAGGATATCGACTATTTCAACAGGTTGTACATTCTTTTTCTTCACCCGAGTATTGATCTTTTCTTCAATTTCCTCTTTTGCATCAAATATTTCAATGCTATAACCTCTGCCAAGATCATTTTCATCAAACATTTTTTTGCCAAATTTATTTCCTGTGTATTTGAGATCAGAAACAACAGCTTTCATTGAACCTTTTTCAGTAACAATTAATACGCCAACATCTTCTTTTTGCTGTTGTCTTGAGACTCTTGCTGCAGATACAGCCAGATGAGGATTAGCCTTCTGATGCTCAATGACTAAGATACCGCGACGGTTTCTATTATAGATAGGCAATTCTTCAACGACATCTTTGATGACATGACCTCTTGAAGTGAGCATGATGAAATCATCACCTGGATTAACATATAAGGCAGCTACCAATATGTCATCTTCAGAAAGCGACATACATTTGACACCACCAGCTTGCAATCCATACATAGGTAGTTCAACTGATCTAAAGCGGAGTGCATAACCTTTTTCTGAAATCGAAAGAATATTGATTCTTTCGTTGATATCAACATACACCAATTCATCTTGATCAGATAAACGCATAGCCTTCATTGGCTTATTATATCTTGTGACTTCAAAATCACTTAATTTGGCTTGTTTCATCATACCAGAAGCTGTTGCTAATAAAACGGATTGACCTGATGAGAAATTTGAAACTGAAAGAACTTTGAATATGCGTTCATTCTTCTCAATAGGAACAATATTGTTGATATAAACTCCAAGATCCTTCCATTTTTGCTCATCGATTTTATAGACTGGAAGGAAAATATAGTTCCCCAAATTTGTAAATAGAAGCAATGTATCCAAAGTATTGATTTCTTGTTCGAAAATTAATGCATCATCTGTTTTAAGTCCAACAGATAATGAAGCTTGATAGCTTCTTGTGCTTGCACGTTTGATATAACCTTCCTTAGTTACACCAATCATGACCTTTTCATCACTGATTAATTCCTTATGATCAATCTTGATATTTTCAATTTCTGCTTCAATTTCAGATTTTCTGTCATCACCTAATAAAGCAGATATTTCTATCAATTCTTTCTTAATGACACGTCTAAGTGCATGTTCACTAGATAGAATGTGCTCAAGTTCCTTAATCCGTTCATCAAGGCCTTCATTTTCCTGCTGTAGAGCAAGAATGTCAGTATTTGATAATCTATAGAGCTGCAACGTTACGATCGCTTCAGCCTGAAGTTCAGTGAATCCAAATGCTTCCATGATATTATCTTTTGCACTTTGTTTGTTTTGTGAAGCTCTAATGATTTTAATGATTTCTTCTACGACAGATACCATTTTAATCAAGCCGTCTACGATATGTTGTCTCTTGCTAGCTTTGGATAGTTCAAAATTGGATCTGTTAGTGATAACATCCTTTTGGTGATCAACATAAGCTTTTAATATAGGAATAACACCAACTAAGACTGGACGATGGTTTAAAATAGCAACCATATTATAGTTGTAGGCTACCTGAAGATCTGTAGATTTGAAAAGATAGTTTAAAATGAATTGTGCATCTGCTCCCTTTTTAAGGTCAATCGCAATTCTTAAACCTTCTTTATCTGATTCATCTCTGATTTCTAATATATCATCTATTTTTTTATCAATTCGAAGCATATCAATAGATTTGACTAAATCGGCTTTATTAACCTCATAAGGGATTTCAGAGATGATGATTTTATCCTGAGTTTTGGAGACTTCTTCAACATAGGTCTTTGCACGAATAACAACTTTCCCAGCACCAGTCTCTAAAGCCTGTAAAATACCAGCATGTCCTTGAACAATGCCTCCTGTAGGGAAATCAGGGCCTTTGATGATTTCTGAGATTTCTTGAAAAGAAATGTTTTCCTTATCTAAATAGGCGATCGTCGCTGAAACAACCTCACGTAGATTGTGTGGTGGAATTTTTGTTGCATAACCTGCGGATATACCTGTTGCCCCATTGACTAAGAGATTAGGAAACTTTGCAGGTAAAACAACAGGTTCTAACTCTTCATCATCGAAGTTAGGAACAAATGGAACAGTTCTTTTATCAATATCACCTAATAATGCTTCAGAAGCTTTTGATAAACGTGCTTCAGTATAACGCATTGCTGCTGCACTATCTCCATCAATTGAGCCATTGTTGCCATGCATATCAATTAATGGAACACGCATTTTGAAATCTTGACTTAAACGAACCATTGCTTCATAAATGGAGGAATCTCCATGAGGATGGTATTTACCCATGACTTCACCAGCAATTCTTGCTGATTTCTTATAAGGTTTGTTATGTAACATACCTAGTTGTTGCATCGCATATAAAATACGTCTTTGAACAGGTTTTAGACCATCTCTTGCATCAGGAAGTGCACGGTCTTGAATGATGTATTTGGAATAACGAGCAAATCTTTCAGATACGATTTCTTCAAGTTGGGATTCCATAACTCTTTCGACAAATTGGTCGATGTCTTTAGTTATTGACATTATTCCACCCCCTGTTCAAGATCGAAATCATCACTGACTTCAAAATCAACATTATCTTCGATCCAAGCTCTTCTTGGGGTAACATCATCACCCATTAAAATCGAAATACGCTTATCAGATGCACTGATATCGTCGATTTTAACTTGAATTAAGGATCTGGTCTCAGGATTCATCGTTGTGTCCCACAATTGAATTGCATTCATTTCTCCCAAACCTTTGTATCTTTGAAGATTATAAGGTGTATCATCAATTTTTTCTTTTAATTCTTCGTCAGTCCATGCATAAAAGACTTCCTCTTTCTTTCCCCGTTTTTTGGTTAGCTTATAAAGAGGGGGTTGAGCAAGATATAGTCTACCATCTTCAATCAGTGGTCTCATGTATCTAAAGAAGAAAGTAAGTAATAAAATTTGAATGTGTGCTCCATCAGTATCAGCATCTGTCATAATGATGACTTTCTTATAGTTACACTTCTTTATATCAAAATCAGCACCAAAATCAGCACCTATCGTATAGATGACTGTACTTATTTCTTCATTTCTTAAAATAGATTCGATCGATGTTCTTTCAGTATTAATAACCTTACCACGAAGTGGTAGTATTGCTTGAAATCTTCTGTTCCTACCTTGTTTAGCAGAACCACCAGCAGAGTCACCTTCGACTAAGAAGAGTTCATTTAAGTTTTTATCTTTACCTTGTGCAGGTGTCAATTTACCGCTTAATGACATTTCCTTCTTTTGTTTTGATTTACCATTTCTCGCTTCATCTCTTGCTTTTCTTGCAGCTTCTCTTGCTCTTTGAGCTTGAAGTGAACGATTGATAATTGTACTCGCAATGGTTTTGTTTTCTTCCATGTATGTCGTGATGTATTCATATACAACTGAATCTGTCGCATTTCTTGCTTCCGGTGTTCCTAATTTGCCTTTTGTTTGTCCTTCAAATTCAAGAACTTCTTCAGGGATTCTTAAAGAGATAACTGCAGTAAGTCCTTCTCTGATATCCGAACCATCAAGGTTACTATCTTTATCTTTAAGAATATTATACTTTCTTGCATAATCGTTTAAAGCCCTAGTCAAGGCGGATTTAAATCCTATTTCATGAGTTCCCCCATCACGTGTTCTTACGTTATTGACAAAGGATAAAATCGATTCCTGATAGCTCGTTGTAAACTGGAAGGCAATATCAATTTCAATCTTCTTTTTCTTCTTTTCTGCTAATGGATATTCAGATACGATTAAAAAGGTATCATGCAGGCCAGTTTTCTCTTTATTTAAGAATTCAATATAAGCTTTAATACCGTCATCGTACTTAAATGACTCCTTTTGTGGTTTTCTTTGATCTATGAGGTTAATTTTCAATCCTTTGATTAAAAATGCAGCTTCTCTTAACCGTTCCTTAATTAAATCATATTGGAATAGTGTTGTTGAAAATATCTTAGGATCTGGTTTGAACCAGACGGTTGTTCCTGTTTTCTTTGTTTCACCAATTCTTTCAAGAGGACTGATTTTTGATCCACCTTCAGAAAAGCGTTGACGCCAAATCATACCATCACGATATATAGTCACTTCTAAAAATTGACTTAAAGCATTCACAACTGAAGAACCAACTCCATGAAGACCTCCGGATACTTTGTATCCGTCAGTATCAGAAAACTTACCTCCAGCATGTAAAACAGTAAAAATGATTTCCGTTGTCGGACGTCCAGAAGCATGCATTTTATAAGGCATACCACGACCGCTATCAGAAACCTCTATGCTGTTATCAGCTTTTATTGTAAGAGATATTTCGTTACCATATCCGGATAATGATTCATCGATTGCGTTATCGACGATTTCCCAGACAAGATGATGAAGTCCCTTTGCATCTGTTGAGCCGATGTACATTCCAGGTCTTTTTCTAACTGCATCCAGACCTTCAAGAATTTGAATCGACTTTTCATCATAAATTTTGTTTGTTTTATTCACGTGCTCACCAACTTATTTTTATGACATCATTATACCAAAAAATATGGTCAAATACAATGTTTGATTATGTTTTATTTTTTGATTTGACATTGAGGTTATGCATGATATAATATTGTAGTAATGAGGTGATTATATGACATATGTCTGGATAAGTTTGCTAATGATTTTATCATATTTTCTCGGATCAATTCCAAGTGGACTGATTATTGGGAAAGTATTTAAAAATATCGATATCAGAGAACATGGTTCAAAAAATACTGGAGCAACCAATGCGACTCGTGTATTAGGTTTTAAGTATGGTATATTTGCTTTCATCTTTGATGGATTAAAAGGTGCATTAGTGATTCTACTTGTTTACTTGATAGGTCAAGCAACAGGAGATCAAAGTCTCTATTTAGTAAGTCAGTACAACATCAATATTTCAAGCGTCTATGGTATGGCAGCAGTTATCGGACATGTTTTCCCAATCTATATCAATTTTAAAGGTGGAAAAGCAGTAGCTACATCTGCTGGTATGATATTTGCTATCGAACCATGGTTAGCAGTTGTGATTATACTTGTATTCCTGCTCATCTTCATTTTGACCAAATATGTATCAGTTGCTTCTACAACTGCAGCATCATTTACATTAATCTATTTCTTTATCAGAATCTTTATACAAGACAGTTTATACAATCAACCAACAAGAATTATGGATTTTGTGATTGTATCGTGCTTAGCTACACTCATATTTATTAGACATAAGCTGAATTATAGGAGATTAAAAGAAGGTACCGAATTAAAATTTTATCCTAAAAAGAAAAAATAGTTCACCTTGAACTATTTTTTAATGTTTAAAGAAAAAAAGACATATTGCTATGTCATTTTGAACTATTTGTATTGATTCATTGAAGCTAGGATCTGACGAACTTGTTTTTCAGATGGGGTTCTTCCCATTTGTCTCATCATTTCGCGGATCATCATTTCATTAACAGGTGGATTCTTTTCCAAGTACTTTTTAAACCAAGCTCTTGCAAGGAAAAAACCAATTACCCCACCAACGAGTAATGCAACAACCAATAATACGATAAATAACCAGATTGCTATCGACATCTTAAAATCACTCCTCACTTGCTATATATATTTTACTTGATATGTATTGAAAAAACAAGCATAAAGAGACACCGATTGACATATTAACATATTTTGTTTATAATGTATTCAAAACACGCAATCAAAGGGGAAAATCATGTCCTACATTTATGAGTTTATCATTAATAGTGCCAGTTATTTAATCATGGCATATTTTGTTTATAGTATTCTCGGTAGAAAAAGAACTATTTCAATTGTTGGGTTATCAATTTTACTTCTCACTGAAGTCATTAATCTAATTGATGCCATCATTTATGGTATGGAAACAAAGTATCTCATCATGAATTCTATTGCCTATATTTTGCCGATTCTTATTGCATTTTATGCTTTTATGAGATTGACCGGAGGATTTCCATCAACAAGATTTAAGTTTACTGGCAAGAAAGTCAAAGCCATATCAAGTGATATTCAAACCAAATATACATCAACATTTTGGGCATACATTTCTATTATTGGATCACTTATCTTTGGGACGCTAGCGTTTTTCTTTATTGAGGAGTTCACAAAATATATTATCATTCCTTCATTATTTCTCGCTTTTCTCTTTGGTGTTTATGTTGTTATAACAAATTCAAAAGTAAGTTCGGAAAAAATTATATTATTGACAGGTAAAAATAAAGATAAAATCTATCAATACATTATTCCTAAAAATAAGAAAAAAGTCATCATTTCTGATTTCTATAATAATCCAAATTATATAGTTGATCCCATTGGTATTGTTATATTACTTCTAGATGACAAGAAAATCGAAAAGCACTATCTATATTGGATTGCTACAGGAGACAAAATTGAAGTTGATTACGCATTGGTTTCAGAAATAACAACCCTGGTTTATAAAGACTTTCTAAATGTTTTTGAAAAGTATCATTATCGTTCATTGACCGTTCAATTGAGTAGGATGGGAAAAGCTGAATTAATAAAAAACAAGCTGATAAGATAAAAAAAGGACCTAAAGGTCCTTTATTTTTTCATATATCGTAATTCTTTTAATGCCATAGACACGTTCTTTGATTTTATGAAGCGATAAGATAACATCATCTAAGACGACTTGCTTCTTAGATTCACAGATAACAAGAGCACCTGGATTCAAATGAGGATTCAATTTTTCCAACACCTCATGATAGACAACAAAATCATAAGGTGGATCAATAAACACAACATCAAAAAACAAAGATTCGTCTAGTGTATTCAAATATCTTTTATAATCTTTCAAACTCACCGAAACTTGACTAGACTCGTTAATGATTTTAGCATTTTCCAAAATCGTTTTTATGGCATCTCTATCATGATCAACTGCATGAAGAAATGAAGCACCTCTAGATATGGCTTCTAAGCCATAAGCACCTGATCCTGCAAACAAATCTAATACGATGCCATTTAAAGAACCACCTAGCATATTAAACACGGATTCTTTAACCATGTCTGCTGTTTCTCTTGTTGTATCTTTTCCTACGCGCACCAAGTTTCTGCCTCGATGCTTACCACCGACTATCCTCATACCTGAGGTGTGTATCCTGCTTTTCTAATGGCATCTAATACTTTTTCTAAATCCTTTTCTTCTTTAAAACTAACTGCTTTTTCGATCAAACTAACTTGAGCATTCAACCCATTAACAAGTAATGACTTTTGAATTGCCATGACACAATGACTACATGAAATATCTGGTACTGTAACTTTCATTTTTTACGCCTCCATGGGTATATTTTTAAACTTAAATAAATTAAGACTTAATGCATTGAGAACAACCATAATACTTGAAAATCCCATACCGATACCTGCAAGTGACGGATTGAGTAATCCTGATGCTGCAAGAGGTATCATAACAATATTATACGCAAATGCCCAAAAGAAATTCAAGTAGATATTCTTTAAAGTAGCAAGCGATAAATCAATGGCTTTGATGACTAAACCTAAATCATAGCTCATAAGCGTTACATCTGATGTATCAATTGCAATATCACTACCACTACCGACTGCAAATCCAACATCTGCCATCTTTAAAGCAGGTGCATCATTGATGCCATCACCAACAAAAGCAACAACCTTACCTGTTTGCTGAATTTCAAGAATCTTTTGAGCTTTTTCATGAGGTAATACTTCTGCAAATACATGCTCAATTCCTAATAAGGATGCTATATATTCAGCTGTGATTTGTTGATCACCTGTAATCATATAAGGTGTAATATTTCTTCTCTTTAGCTCAGATATGACACCTTTAGCAGTTTCTTTAATTGGATCTTCAACAGCTAACATATTGACGACTTTAGAATCAATTACTGTAAAAAATACTGTTTTACCTTGACTCAAATAAAGATTATAATCAAATGTCTTAGGATCTAATTTCAAATCCTTGAGCATATTAAGTGAACCAACATAAACTATCCTTTTATTGATGATGCCCTTAACACCTTTACCAAGCATGACTTCAAAATCTTCTACTTCTAGATAATCTCCATCAAAAGCATCAGTGATTGATTTAGCAATTGGGTGATTCGAGTGTTTTTCTAAAGATGCAGAATAGACCAATGTATCTTTTTCACCTAAGAAATCACTTAATTCTGGATGACCTTTAGTTAATGTTCCTGTTTTATCAAACGCGATAGCATTGATTTTATTGGCTACTTCAAAGAATTCGCCACCTTTATATAAAATACCTTCCTTAAAGGCAATACCACTACCTACTGATATCGATGTAGGAGTTGCCAAGCCTAAAGCACATGGACATGATATTACTAAAACCGCTATTGCAGGTGCAAATGCTTCTCCTAAAGGATGTCCTCCACCAATCACAAATGCCCATAAGATAAAGACAATGATGCTGATTAAGACGACAACTGGAACGAATAGTGCGGCAATTTTATCAGCAATTCTTTGAGCTTTTGGTTTGATTAAGGCTGTATCTTCAACCATTTGAATGATATTAGCAAGCACTGTATCTGATCCAACTGCAGTAACTTTAACTTCAATGGTTTCAATCATGTTCAAGGTAGATCCAATCACTGATGCTCCAACATCCTTAAATGAAGGCATGGGTTCTCCTGTGATCATCGCTTCATCAACATAACTTTTACCTTTGATGATGATGCCATCTAGTGCTATTTTTTCATTAGCTAAAACGATCATGATATCTCCTGGTTGAACTTCATCTACAGATAACATGATTTCTTTGCCGTCTCTTCTAACTCGAGCTTCCTTAGCACCTAAGCTGATCAAAGATTGAAGTGCATCACTTGTTTTTTCTTTAACTCGATTTTCGAAGAAATTCCCAATCATCACCATGAAAATAATGACAGCTGTGGTCTCAAAATAAAGATCTGGCATATGTTGCATACCGTGACTTGAATAAGTCAGGGTCTGATAGATTGAAAAGATATAGGCAGCACTTGTCCCTAATACGACCAAAGTGTCCATCCCAAGATTTCTACCTTTAATCTGATGATAGGTTGCTTGAAAGAATCTTCTACCAACATAAAATAAGATAGGCGTAGCGATTGCCCATTGAACAAAACCATTCATAAGTATTTCAGGAACATAGATAGGTATACCCAAATGAACAAACATTGTCCATAATAATGGGAATGTTAAGACAGCTGCAAGTATTAAATCAATCAAATCTCTTTTTTTTGCTTTTTCCATCTCTTCACTATTTAAAATTGGATAATATCCAATGATTCGCAAATGATTGGCTAATTGATCTTGATCATATGTTTCTTCTTTATAGTTAAATATGACTTTTTTAGATGTGACAAGTACTTTCGCATCAACATCATCTAATGTATCAAAATAGGTTTCAATTGATTTTGCGCATTGAGCACATGTGATGTTACTAACTTTCATTGTTTTTCTAGTCATGGTGTATCCTTTCATTGCTTACAATCTAAAATCTATTGATAAATATTACTCTCTTATAATTCAATTATAGACTCTTATAGAACACTTAACAATTAAAAAGCACTCTTTGAGTGCTCAATATTTGTGTTTATCACTAATTATTTAGGATTTGATCAACCATCTTTTGATCAAGCTTTTTGATGATAGATAAGACTAGTTTCACCGTATTTTCATAATCGTCAAGATGAATGATTGATGTATGTGAATGAAGATATCTTGTAGGTATGCAAATGGAAAGTCCAGCAGCTCCTTGATGTGCTAAATGCATATGACCTGCATCAGTTCTTCCAACATTGATGATGCCTTCTTGATAAGGGATATTTTCTTCAATAGCAGTTTCAACAGCTAATCTTCTTAAGGTTTGATTTGGAACCAATCCGCTATCATAAAGGAGAATTTGTGGACCTTTACCTAATGTTTGATCTGTAGCATCACCAGAAGGAACATCAGTGCCTAATCCAGAGTCAATTGCTATAGCTATTTCTGGAGCAACCACATATGAACTTGTTTTAGCTCCTCTTAAACCCATTTCCTCTTGAACAGTGAAAGTTCCAAAAAGCTGATTTGGATGATCTTTTAATCTTTTAAGGACTTCGATCACGACAGCACTACCAATTCTATTGTCCCATGCTTTGCCTAATAAGTATTTTTGATTTCCTAAGACCTTGAATTCTGTATGTGGAGTGACCATGTTTCCAGGTTCAACACCTAAAGCTATAGCTTCTTCTTTAGAAGATACACCAATATCTAAGTACATTGAGTCGATTGCAATCGCAACATTTTTCTTATCTGCAGGAATTAAATGAGGGGGCTTGACGCCTGTAACTGCAAAAACAACACCCTTTTTAGTAGAAATTTCCCACACTTGAGCAAGCATAACTTGTGAAAACCAACCCCCAAGTGTTTGGAACTTAACGAATCCCTCTTTAGTGATTTGAGTCACTAATAGTCCAACTTCATCCATGTGACCTGCGATCATGACTTTTGGACCCAATGTATTTTTAATGCCAATAACAGATCCGAGATTATCAAATTTAACTTCATCCACATGATCTTTGATTTGTGAGACAATATACTGACTTACTTTTTTTTCATTTCCAGGAACGCCAGGCAGCATTGATAATTCTTTTAGGACTTTTAGAGTTTCATTCATATCTTTTACCTCATTTTCACTTAGTGAGATTATAACATATTTTTTTGCATTAAAAAAGCCTAGAAAGCTGTGAGAACGAAATAGTTCAGGGGGGAGTTAACTTTTCGATGTTTCGGGATTCCAATGACTTGGCTTTCACGCCCACATCGTTTCAACTTCCAATTTAAAGCTTTGGGTTCCACGGCTGCTCCCTAGGTTCACCTTCAATTTATCACTAACAGCCATTTTTGTCAAGTAAAATAAGGGCGCTAACAAGGATTAGCGCCCTAAATGATATATTTTCTATCTTATATAATAAGATAATCAGCTTTTTTTAATAATAGACAGAAACTCTAACAAATTTGCCATTATGTATCAATAATGCTAATAAGAGTTCACGAATTTTAGACTCAATCATATAGTCAACATTAATACACGGAATATCAATGCGAACGGTATTATAGGCATCATCGCTTAATTCATCAAGTTCAGTCACAGTATATTCCTTACTAAAGGCTTCAAGTTCATCGTCAAGTTCGAAATAAACGATAAAACTGATAATGATTTTTGTTTTAATTTCTAATTCCTTGAGTAGACCAGCTAAGCTTTGAGCTCTTGCGATAATATAATTGGTGCGATGGAAAAAGGTCTTTTCATAAATCTCTTTATTAGGATCTACAGTTAATGTTGAAGATACTGCCATTTTGAATTTTGCTTCTAAAAATGATTTAAATTTTTCATATCTCTTTTCATTCTTTTCATGGAAATCAGCATATAAATAGACTGTATTTTTCTTGAATGAATAAGCAGTGATCAAAATTTTAAAATAATTTGCGTAAACCAAGATATCATGGAACTGCTTTTGAAATTGCTCTAGTGTGACTCTAATCTGGTATTCTGCACATAAAATATAGGTCTCATTATAAACAAGAGGTTCAAATAAAGCATTTGCGTAAACTTCTTTTTGGTCTTCAACATCATAATAGTGATAGCTGTCATAGGCAACCCTTTGGTAGAAATTAACCAATTCTATAACTGAGACGACAATCCCAAAAATAACAAATGATCCAGCAAAGCTATAACGAATAGCAGGTGGAAAGTCAGAGACTAAAAATAAATACGTTACTGGTGGGAATAATGAAACCACTAATGTTCTAAAAGTCGATGTAAATCCTTTTTTGAACATAAAGAAAGCGAGTATGAAGACAATAATAATGATATAAAAGATAAAGAAATGGATCCAGTTAAAATTGTCTAATGAATTTGCTATTGAGTTAATACTTAGAATAAATAAAAAGATACCCAAAGTAAACAACATTAGAGTTGTTAATTGTCTTAAATAAAGATACCATTTTCTCGTATATAATTTTCTTGCTTGAGGCAAATGATAGAAATTTTTCATCTCTTTTCTATAAGAAAAGAATGGCCAATATGATCCTCTGATGCTAAATCTTACAGGCAAAACATCTTCATCATTTAAGTGTGAGTTGAGATAACTTTCAAAACTAGATAAAGGATTGAGAACAACAAGTAATGTTCCAACAATCACAATTGGTAAATGATAAGGTTCTGCAAGCAAAAATAAAAATAGTGCCGTCAAAAGTCCATATATCGCGTTTATAATCAGCTTTGGAACGCCACCAAAAACATAAATTCCGATATAGACAAGTGCAATAATAGCCGATATCATGAAAATGCCTTGACCTCTTAAATTAAATAGAATCAAGGATACTGGTATAGTAATCAAGATTAAGATTGTGAGTGAACCTGCAATAACTATGCGTCTTTTCATAATTAAACCCCTAGATCTATTATACAAAAAAAAGGTGAAATATTCCACCTTTTTGAATTTTAGTTTAAATCTGATAAAGCCTTGACTAAATCAGCTTTCAACATTTTGTCAGAACCTTCGATATTCTTTTTTGCAGCGAGTTCTTTTAAGTCTTTTACAAGCCATTTAGAATAGTCTACGACTTCTTTTGCTACTTCTACTTTTGCTTCGACTTTCTTAGGAGCTTCGACTTTAGGTTCTACCTTCTTAGGAGCTTCAACCTTAGGTTCTACCTTCTTAGGAGCTTCAACTTTAGGTTCAACTTTTTTTGGAGCTTCTTTTTTTGGTTCAGGTTTTGTTACCTTTGGTAAATTTCCAGCTAATGCATCTTTTGCAAGTTTGCAATATGCAGTAAAATCTTCAGGTTGGAAAATAGCGATATCAGAAAGCATTTTACGATTGACTTGAACATTAGCAAGTGATAAACCATGGATTAGTGTTGAATACTTCATTCCATTAGCTTTTGCTCCTGCATTGATACGAGTAATCCAAAGTTTTCTGAATTGTCTTTTTCTTTGCTTACGATCACGATATGCATATGCTAATGAACGCATGACTTGTTCATGAGCAGTACGATATAATGTTCTCTTTGATCCAAAGTAACCTTTGGCTAATTTCAATATTTTCTTATGGCGTTTTTTTGCTGTAACCCCAGCTTTAACTCTTGGCATTTTCTATTCCTCCTACAACATGTTAGAAATAAGAGCCTTGATGCGTTTTGCATCCGTAGGATGAACACTTGTTTCGCCTCTTAATTGTCTATTTTGTTTCGTTGTTTTTGATGCAGCTAAATGGTTCTTGTAAGCGTGGCCACGCATAAGCTTACCAGTACCAGTAACTTTGATTCTCTTTTTCAAACCACTATGTGTCTTTTGTTTTGGCATGATTGTAACCTTCCTTTTTTATGTAGTAATAATTGGTGCAAGTATTGCAATTAGACTTCTGCCGTCCATCTTAGGCTTTGATTCAATAATCGCCTTAGATCCAACAGCCTCAATAAAGCTCATCATAACTTGTCTGCCGACTTCGCTATGAGTGATCATTCTACCGTAGAAACGAATTGATAGTTTGACCTTATCGCCTTTTTCTAAGAATTTGATTGCGTGTTTTAATTTTGTTTCCAGGTCGTGCTTGTCAATGGTTGGGCTCAAACGTATTTCCTTGAGTTCAACAATATGCTGATTCTTCTTGATTTCCTTAAGCTTCTTTTGTTGTTCAAAACGATACTTAGAATAATCCATGAATTTAGCAACCATTGGTTTCGAATCTGGTGACACAACTACGACATCAAGTTCCTTTTGTGCAGCCATAGCTAAGGCTTCACGACGAGAGATGATTCCAACTTTACCACCGTTTTCATCGATGACAAGTAAATCGCCATAAGGAATAGATTCGTTCACTAGATCAGTATTCTTCTTTTGAATTTGTTTAATGCAGTCCACCTCCGTTTCCATGTATTTTAGAAAAGAAAAAAGTGTGTACATATTGCACCCACTTGTAACGTCAAATTAATAACGTGACTTTTTGCCTACGAATTCATTCATCAGGCGAGAGGGTACCTCTTCTTTTCACTCATATTTAAATACAGTAAGATTATACCATTTTTGCTCTCAAAGTCAAGGATAATAGACATTATAGTGTCTCAAAGTTGATTTGAAAGAAATAGATAGTTAATCCTAGACAAATATAACACAATTTGTAATAGTAAGCAAGGGTTAATGTTGAAAAAAACGCAGAAAATTGAGGAAAAAGGTAAAAAAAGATGATATTTGGGTGATCCTCTAATAAAAAGCTATAAAACACATAAAATAATGCAATGAGAATTGAAAAAGCTTTATGCTTATCTTTTATGAAAATGAAGACCAAGAGTGTTGTCATCAAGCCATCAGTGTATAGATTAAGAAATAGCATATATGAAGAAGTGTCATAGGTATAATATGAAGTTAAATAAAAAGGTAAGATGTGATAAATCATGAAAAACATTGCATAAAGCCAGGTCAGAACTAAAAAGTAAAAAAATAACTTATTACATGCTATTTTTTTCCTACCAAAATAACTGATCATTGGTTTGAGATGTTGCTGATCATGATCCATAGTGATTAAGACAACAAAAAATGGACAAAGCAACATCAATAAACTTCTCATGATTTGCTCATAATAGATCTGATTTTGTGCACGATAAAGTCTTTGTTCAAAAACAGGTTCATTATGATAGATCATCAAAGTCATTAAACCAATCCAGATGATGAACCCCAAGATGAAGATGGTTCTCTTTCTTGAGTAAAATAAATGAAGATAAAAATATAGAATCATAATTTAATATGCTGATCTGCTAGATGAATAAACAATTCAGGCTGATGGGTTGAGACGATAAAACTCATCCCTTCTTCTTTTTTCTTCTCAATATATCCTTTTAGGATATGTGTGCTCTCATAGTCTAATCCAGATAAAGGCTCATCTAAGATAATCAAATCAGGTTTTCCAATAAATGTAGATACAATAGCAAGCTTTTGCTGGTTACCTTTAGATAATTCATGAATGCTCTTAAAAATGGGAATATTAAAAGATAGCAATAAGTGTTGATCAATTTTAGAACGCTTGATTCTTGCCAAAGTTTCTAGATAAGGCATGACTTTAACAAACATTGGTAGCATAGTTTTTTCTGGTAAATAACCGATTTTCAATTTTTGAGATTCAACTGTCCCATGATCAGGTCTAGTAAAGCCTAATACCAATTGAATCAAAGTGGTCTTTCCATTGCCATTATCCCCACTTACTAAAATGAAATCACTGGGATTGATTTCTAAATCAAAGGTTCTAGATAAATAGTTTTTCCCAGCATTTTGCATCTTAATTAAGGGCATATGGTGTGATTAGCATACCGCTATCCTTTAAAATCTCATAATCAAACATATATCTGAAATTGGCAATTGTCTGAATTGAACCATCACTATAGAAAATGATGATGGGAACATCATCCATTAAGATATATTGATCAAATACTGTTAGTACAATTTGATCTTGCTCAACACTAAAATCTACTTCAAAATCGATACCTATCCTGATGGTATCAATTTCTTTAAGGCATGTTGTATACTCAATGGTAATCGTTTTAAGTCTTGAGATAAATAAAGTTTCATTCTTACGTCCTTCAAGTGCACTCCACTCAAGAGCATCACTATTTGAATAGGTAGACATTAAAGAAAGCACACCCAAAGAAATTTCATAGCTATCTCCATTGATGAGTGTAACTTTCATCACTAAATCTTCGATCAGGAAATCTTCACCTAAGTTCGGTAATTCGAGATGAAGTGTCATTTGATAAAACTTCTCATTCAAGTACATTTCCTCATAACCATAGGTTATCTTTGATAATTCCATTTGAATCATCTTATGTTCATCAGGATTGCTTAATAAGATAACATCATAGCTTGATGCATGAGCAAGTGGATGATCTATGTCGTTAATATAAAGTGGAATCTTCATTTCTAGATCTTCTTCATAAAGATAACTATAGTATTTTTGCACACTTAAAAGCCTTTTAGGCACTTTTTCCATATTATTGGTGATAATGATTGCCATCATTGAAATCAAGACTACAAGGCTAAATATAAAGGCTATATGCTTCATATTTTCTTTTTCTCCAGCCTTTGATATTCCGTTGTCACAACAAAAATCTCGTATCCTCCTCTATCGGTACGAATCCAAAAAAAGTAAAGACTAGCTACACCATTAGTTAATTTTCCCTCACCATAAATATAAAGATCAACTTGAGTTCCTGGATCAACTTTTAAACTAATTTCATATGATTCCTTGTCATCATGTGAAATCGTATAGTCCGTAGAAAGCTTAAGTGAACTATCTAAGTTCTTCTTGAAAGCTCTTTCTCCAGATGATACTTTGATTCCAATGGTTCCTGTTGCTGAAATCCCTAATTTTGATGACATTTTTCTTTCTAATTTATAGGTGTAATCTATCGCTGTATACCCATCATTATAATAAGAAAATAGAGTTTCTGATATATAGGTTACTTTAGCATTGGAGTTGACTTTGTAAATATTCCATCCCATAAACTTTCTTTTGTCAACATTTTTGTAATATGTTTCATAGTCATCATCGCTAAAATTTTCTAATAAACTTCCTGAAGGTACAGTAATCGATTCAAAGCTTTGATAATTGGTTGAACCCATAGTGATATGTGTCGAACCTATCGTCAGTGTAACGAGTAACATAATAAATACAATTTTTTTCATAGTTTAGTCCTCCTACTCTATAGTAGAAAGATCATGATATTTTACTACAAAAAAAATTCCAGCTCGATGAACTGGAATCTTTAAGTTACTTTTTCATAAATGCTTCAATGTCTTTGATTTCTTTGATAATAGATGCTGATAAATTAACTGGTCCGTTTGCAGTGACATAGACATCATCTTCAATCCGAATCCCAATGCCTTCTTCAGCAATATATAAACCTGGTTCAACAGTGATGAGTGCTCCTTCTGGAATCACAGCACTATAGTTACCGACATCATGAACATCAAGTCCTAAATAATGACCAAGTCCATGATAGTAATATTTAACGATATCCTGATCTTCTTTAATCAGTCCAAGTTTCTTAGCCCCTTCAATTAAAAGGTTTTTACCGTATTCTTTGAATTCACCAACAGTGACACCTGGTTTTAACCATTCAATTGACTTTTTGTTCACGTCAAGCACAACTTCATAGACTGCTTTTTGTCTTTCTGTAAATGTTCCATTTGCAGGATAGACTCTTGTGATATCAGAGCAATAATTACCATACTTGACACCTAAATCCAATAGAATTAAAGTGCCATCCTTAATTTCATCCTTATTATCTACATAATGTAAAACTGTAGCATTTTTTCCAGATGCCGCAATTGTATCAAATGATGGAGAAACTCGGTGTTGATTTAATACAAAATTGTACTCAGCCTCGATTTGGTATTCATAAGCACCAGGTTTTAATTTTCTCATGATACGATCTAACCCTTTTTCGGTGATAGCAATTGCTTTTTTAGTTTCAGCGATTTCATGTGCATCCTTGACCATTCTTTGTTCAGCTAACATCATTTGATTAGATATGATATTTAAAAATGGATAAAGTGCTTTGAGCTGGTGAGCATAGGTAATAGCAACAGTATCTGTTGAAATCTCACTTTGACGCTCCAAATCAAGATAAAAAGTATCGATATGACCAAATAAAGCATTTCTTGTAGTTGACAAGAGTGAATGAATGAAATGATCTAACTTTTCGATTGCATGAATATTTTCTATTTCTATTTCGGCAACCTTACTAGCTTCTTCAAATGATAAGCCTGCACCGTTCCATAAAACCTTAACAGGATCATTTTCAGCAATGAAAAGATAAGATACAGGTTCTTCTTTTCCCTTAGCAATCAATAATACAACGTTTTCTTGATCAATTCCCGTCAAATAAAAGAAATTGCGGTTAACTGAAAAAGGGTAATATTGATCATTTGATTTTTGAGGTGCACGTCCTGAAAAAAATAGTGATAGTGCATTGGATTTGACTTGATTTAAATAGTTTGTTCTTCTTTGTTTATACATGTTCCCTCCTATAAAGATTCGATTTCTTTTAAAATTTTATCGTTGAATTTTTCAACTATAAGTTGAGCTTGTTCCATTGAATCTGATTTTGTTCCATAATATATTTTAAGTTTCGGTTCAGTTCCACTTGGTCTAAATACCACCCATTGATCATCTTCAAAATAGTATTTTAAGACATTTGATTTGGGATAAGTAAGTTTTGTTTCTTTATGATTTTTAACATGAATCCCTTTTAATACATCATCATAAGACAGTAATTTTTTGTTTTCCATCTTTGGTGGATTTTGTCTAAAGTGATCCATGATGGCATTGATTTTTTCGATACCAGCGATTCCTTTTAAGAAAATATTATGTGTATACTCATAATAATAACCATATTTTTGATAGATATGCTCTAAGTAATCAATCATTGTCATATGATGCAAATCTACATAATTTGCGATTTCAGCAAGCATATAGACCGCCTGAACAGCATCTTTGTCTCTTACGAAATCCTTGACTAAGCTACCATATGATTCTTCACAACCAAAGACATAAATGCCTTTATCCTGATTGAGTTCAGCTTGTTCACCAATGAACTTGAACCCAGTAAGTGTCGTTACGACATGCATATCAAAGGATTTTGCTATGACTTCAATCATATTCGTTGTCACATTGGTTGTATAAACATATCCTTGATTAGGAAGTGAATGATTTTTCTTCTTTTCACTTAGAATATAATAAAGCTCGATTGCTGCTGTTTGATTGCCTGTAAGTAATCTATATTCATTGTTGTGAAGTACTGCAATACCCAATCGATCAGCGTCAGGGTCTGTGACCATGACGATTTCTGCACCGATTTCTTTAGCATAAGAGAGTGTACCTTCATAAGCTTTTTTTTCTTCTGGATTTGATGATTTTGTGTTTGGGAATGAAGGATCATTAATCATTTGTGGCATATAAGGATAAATATCAAATCCATGCTTTTTCATAAACTGAGGAATTATAGGTCCACCTGCACCATGTAATGGTGAGTAAACGATTTTAACAGGCTTTGATTCAAAATCATTGATTCTAATTGTTTCAACTTCATCTAAATAGAGTTCATCAAAAGATGAATCGATATGATGAATGTGCTCATCATCCTTGAGTTCAATGTCAAATGGATTCTTGATTGCATTAATTTCAGCAATAACCAAATCAGCATCATGAGGCGATAATTGAGCCCCAGTAGCATCATAAGCCTTATAGCCATTATACTCTTTAGGATTATGTGATGCTGTAATCATGATGCCACCTGCTCCATGAAAATAGCGAACCGCGTATGATAGCATCGGTGTCGGTCTTAAGTCATCAAAAAGATAAGAATCAATACCTTGACTTGCAAGGACCATTGCTGATTGATAGGCAAATAACTTTGAATCCTTTCTATTATCATATGAAATAGCAATACCACCTTTGATATTGTTTTTCTTGATATAGCTAGCAAATCCTAAAGTAGCTCTTCTGATGGTATATACATTGATTCGATTGGTTCCAACACCCATCAATCCACGCATACCACCAGTTCCAAAACCTAGATCCGTATAGAAACTTTCCTTGATTTGGTCGGTATTCAATTGTAATAATTCTTCTTTCAAGTTTGGATCAAGATCTTTTTGTTTGAGCCAAAACTCATAATTTTCAATATGAGACATTTTCATCACCTAAAATTATTATAAACTATTTTGATAAAAAAATAACCAGGATTAACTGGTTATTTACTAGAAACTTCATTTCGATTGAATATATTCAATAAACCTTTTAAGACCAAATCTGGGTCTCTTGTAAGCTTGTGTTTGCATAATGGGGCGATTGTTTGAGATAGTCCGCCAGTTAAAATCACGCTAAAATCTTCTTTGACTTCATCACTTATACGCTCTATTAAGCCATCAACTTGAGCAGCTACACCATAGGTGACTCCTGATTGCATACAACTGATCGTATTGGTGCCTAGTACTTTTTTAGGTACTTCAATATCGATATCAGGGAGTAATGC
>JAIPGC010000029.1 GCA_021736335.1 Acholeplasmataceae bacterium
GTTGTTATCCAAATTGTTGTACCTAAGAATCCGTCATCTGCAGAAAAAAGACTTTATGAACAATTGTCTAAATTAGAAACAAAAGAAAAGGATTCAAATTGGAGTAAATTCAAAAATTTATTCAAAAATTAATCAAGAGGCTACTCAGCCTCTTTTTTGTTAAAAAAAAAGATCTCAAATGAGATCTTATCTACTCTTTTTTGGTGGCATTGGGATAAAGACTGATGTTTTTTTAGCATATTCTTGAAATAAAGGATTATCTTTATATTTCTTTTCTAATAGAGGAACACCTGATACGTATAGTAATAAGTATGTGATCAGGAGTGGTCCGATGATTCCAATAACATTAAATAACACAAATCCTGATAATGAGACAATCCATATTGCCCACCACATCAAAGTTTCACCAAAATAATTTGGATGTCTTGTATATTTCCATAATCCTGATTGCATAATCTTACCCTTATTTTCAGGATTCTTTTTAAATCTCTTCATTTGAGCATCACCGACAGCTTCAAAATAGAAACCAACAAGCCAAAGTATGACACCTAAAATCAAAACTAGATAATTTTGGTTATTGGTAAAAGTTGTTGGATTAAGATTGACAAGTTGAATGGGTAGAGAAATAATATATAGTAGAATGCCCTGTAAAACAAAAACCTTGAAGAAAGCCTTAAGGGGAATATTTGTTTTCCATTTGTTACGCATGTCAACATAGCGAAAATCTTCTGGCTTATTCCAATTTCTAAGTCCAATGAAAAAGAATAATCTAAAGCCCCAAATCATAACCAAGAAAGTTATAACTAAAGCAGATAAGGTGTAATTACCAGAATAAATGATGCTTGTTAAAGCAACAACGACAAATCCTAATCCCCAAGCCATATCAGCTAAACCATTATTCTTTTTGATTTGGGCAATCACAAAGAATATAACAAAAAACACAAATAATACGATAGCATTGACTAAAAAGTTCATGACTTATCTCCTTTAATGTAGGCGATAGCTACAGTTCCGATACCAGCATTCATAGCAACAATAGTTGATATATTCATAACATATTCTGGTTTTTTACCAATGATTTTTTCGTAACGTAAAGCATACTCTAAGGCTCTATCATCAGCATTAGCATGTACAATCGCATAAGATTCTATACCGTATTCTTTAACAATTTGCTCAATATGCGTTTGAATTTTCTTGTTGCTGGATTTGAGGCTCAAGCCTTTATCAAAAATAATGCCATTACCTTCATCATCTATCGAAATGACAGGTTTCAGATTCATGATTTTTCCAATAAGTCCAGTAACTTTGCTAACTCTTCCAGCTCGAACCATATATTTGAGTGTTTTAACACTTACAAGAATCTTGGATTGGTTGGTTAACTTATTGATGTTTTCAACAATGTCATCATAGGATAGTCCCATATCAATCATCTGAGCAGCCTTTAGGACAATTAAACCTTCAGCACCAGAATTTTGTTTGGAATTGATGACAGTCATTTGCGTTTGATTAAACTTAGAGGAAGCATCAACGAAAGCTTGGTATGTACCACTCATTTTAGCAGACACTGTAATTATAATAATCTTTTTATAATAGGTTGTTAAGAATGAGAAGAAGTTTTCTAATGCTTTTGCATTAGGTTGACTTGATGAAGGATAAACCTTAGCACTATCCATTAATTCATAGAAACGAGCATTTTGAATTGTAACCTTGTCATAATAATTTGTATCATTGACAAGTAAATTCAAAGGAAACATGTGAATTTGATATTGATCAACTAAATTCTCAGGAAGGTCAGCAATTGAATCGGTTACAAGTGCAATTGGGTACTTTCTATGATTTGCTGCTTCAAATTGTCTTTTCATATCATCAACTTTTTGTTCAACAATTCTACCTTTTTGGTCTAGGTATTTAAAAACCTCATCTGGATAATTACTATGAATATGAATTCTTACAGTCTTATCACTACCAGCAACTACAAGTGAATCACCAAGTTTGGATAATTCTTGTTTGATTGAAGAAAGATCAAGATGTACTCCTCTGATGAGTGCTTCAGTACAATAACGATTTTGAGAATCTTCTAAATGATCAACATGTAATGGTTCAATCTGTTCTAATGGTTCTAGTTCAAGTTTGATTTCTTCACCCTTCAAGGCTCTAATAAAACCATCAATGAAATGAACGAAGCCCTTAGCACCAGCATCAACAACTTTATTTTCTTTTAGTACTGCAAGCATCTCAGTTGTTTGAGCTAATTCTTGCAATAAAGATTCATAAGCTTTATTCATTAACTCAATAAAAGAAATTGCAACATTCTTAAACTTCTTTAAAGCTGTAACCCATGCACGCATGACTGTAATCATCGTACCTTCAACAGGTACTGCTATGGCATTGTATGCATAATTAGATGCATTTTCGGATAAAGCGATAAAGGTATCTTCATCAATGACATCTTTTTTGAGTGCAAGCGAAAAACCATAAATGTATTCAGCAAAAATAATACCTGAGTTACCTCTAGCACCAACTATAGCTGCATCTACGATAGATTGTATTGTTTCTTCGCTTGATGCACCTAGTTTTGAATGTTCAATGATACTCGTCATCATAGAAGCTAAGTTGCTACCTGTATCTCCATCAGGTACAGGAAAAACATTAATTGAATTAAGGCTATTTTTTTCTTGGATAACATTGTGTGCACCGAAGATGAAAGATTTATAGATTAATTCATTTGTTAACATATAATTAGACATCATTCACCTCAAAATATCAGATTGTAAACCAAATATGATAATGTGCTTGTTGAAGCACCTAAAAATGTACCCCAACATAAATCAATGATTGTGATTTTTAATGGCCAATCTTTTAATGTAGCAAGATTTGTTAAGTCATAAGTTGCATATGTAATAAAACCAAATAAAGCACCTAGGAGAACAGCTTTCCATAAATTGCCTGCTTCAACTGCTGGCATTAAAACAAAGATGACTAAACCACCTATGAATAATAAATAGAATAATACTGCAGCAATCCAGTTCACATCTGTTTTTAATAAATGTCCAATTTCAGCTTGGTATAATTTCTTTGCGATAATACCTAACCAAAAAAGATCGATTGCGAAAAAGATAATAAATGATACAGCGTAAAGTTTTAAAAATGTCAGCATATTAACACCTCCTATTTATAATCATTATACCACTTACATGTTAATATTCTATTAAAGATGCATTATTGAACCCTATCATAATAAGTCATAAGATTTCTTTTTAATAGCTATTTGTGCTATAATTTCTTTGAAAACAATGATCATTAGGAGGACTATATGATATTAATTAGACACCATAATGAAGGCAATTTAAAACCTTATTTTTATTTTGCACTTGAAGAGTATGTACTCAAAGAATTACTAAAAAACGATGAGACTTATTTCTTTACTTGGGAAATACACGGTGTTGTTATTGGTAAGAATCAAGTGATTGAAAATGAAGTGAATCTTGAGTTCTTAAAACAAAATAATATTGATGTTTATCGTAGACCCACCGGTGGTGGTTGTGTCTATGCTGATCATAGAAATACTATGTTTTCAATTATTACCAAAAAAACAAATAAAGAGTTTACGTTTAAGACATACCTATCCAAGATTATTGATTCCATGAAACTGTTAAATCTTAATATCGAATTTAGTGGAAGAAATGATCTCTTATTTGAAAACAAAAAAATATCAGGAAATGCTTTTTTGCAAAACAAATACGGTATGTTGATGCATGGTACTTTCTTATATGATTGTGATCTTGAAACGATGGTTAGAGCCATCTCACCAAGTGATGAAAAACTCGTATCAAAAGGGATTGATAGTGTAAGATCTCGAGTTACAAATCTTAAACCCTATTTAAATGGTCTAACTCAAGAACAATTGATTAAACATTTTGAAAATACACTCACGAATCAAACTTATGAACTAAGTCAAGCCGAAATAGAGAAAATAGAGAAATTAGCAGAGAAATATCAGTCCAAAGATTGGATCTATAAAAAACAACCTGCTTATACGAAGTTACTCAAAAAACGGATTTCTGGGGGATTATTTGAAATCAAACTAGACCTAGAAGATGGCATCATTAAAAACTTAGCAATCCAGGGAGATTTTTTTGATAAATTATCTTTAACAACATTTGAGCATGCCTTTATAGATGTTCCTTATGGAAAAAAGGAGATAGAAGATATACTCAATCATCATCATATAGAATCATATATTTTAGACTCAAAAACAGAGGAATTCAAAGCTCTACTTTTTGAAGGAATCCTCGGTGAATAGTAACAAAAGACGATTAGAATATTTCTTTTAAACAAAAATCATTCAATATTTGCTAGGTTTAAGATTTTTTGTTAAAATAGAGTAGAAAGCGAAAGGTGGTTATGTCGATGAAACAAAAGAAATCTAAGGAACTCATTGAACCTCAAGAAGAGTTAGTTAAAGATAAAAAATACAAAGAAAAAATAATTGATATCGAATCTGAACCTGAAGAAAAGAAAACTAAGGTGAAAGTTCCTAAAAAGAAAAAAGAAAAACGTCCTCAAGACCGTGCCAAATTAACGACTAAATATTTTAAAAAAGTTACTGGTAAATCAATTGATGCACTAAACGATGTGATTCAAGCAGATTATGCAAAAGTCATTGAACGCGCTCTTCAGCTTTCAAATATTGAAAAAGGCGATTATAGTGCTCCAATATTGATTACTGTTCCAGATGCTTTTCACCATGGTGGGAAAGTTAATTATAGACTTGACAAGAAAGAAGATAATACATTCACTTTAATCTATGATCAAGCACTCATCTATGTCTTGTTTTTTGGAAAAAACTCATTGTTTTATTATCAATCAAACATTAATCATATGAATGGACACATTGCTTCAGATATCGCTGGAGAATTTAGTTATTCAGATGTCGTTCATATTGAAACAGAATTAAAATATGATCATGTTGATCATCCTAAATATATCACGTTAGACTTGGAAGTTGGTTTAGTTGACGGTACAATAGTGCCATTCCATCTACGCAATCATAGAATTCACCAGGATTATAATTTGCCAACTATGTTGACAAATCAAGAGCAACAAGTCTTAAGTCTATTGAAGAAAAAAGTTCGTGAAAGTCGTGCTATTTAGCATGCTATAATCTTCCATTTAAAATGTATTGAATTCATTGACATTTAGTTCTTTATTATGTATAATACCTTCGTTGAGGTGATATGATGAAAATTGCATTGCATGAACTCAAAGAAAAAACCTCGATTGAGCTTACCTATGATTATTCTAAGGAAATTGAACATATAGCAGACATTTTATCTATAGAACCAGCATCAATCAGATGTGAGTTCAAATTCGTTCAAGGTGAGCTTATCATGAATATTTCTGTTCAAGTGAATATGGATTTGGCTTGTTCAAAAACGCTAAAACCTGTTCCCTTTTCAATGGATTTTGAAGCCGAAATCATATTTGGCAATTCACTAGAAGCTGATTTTCCTCTAGATGATCCACTTGAATTAACAGATATCATCTTCGGATATATATTATCTGAAAAACCGTATACCATCTACCATCCAGATGCTAATGATATTCTTTTTGAAAAAGAGAAGAGTCCACATCCTGCATTTGCTGATTTAGATAAGATTGTGAAAAAATAGGAGGTGAACAGATGGCTGTTCCATTTCGTAGAACGAGTAAAACTGCTAAGAGAAAGCGTCGTACACATTTTAAATTGACTGCTCCTGCATTAGTTGTTTGCCCGCAAACTGGTGAATTTACACTACCACATCGTGTAACACCAAACAGTGGTTATTACAAAGGACAACAAGTACTAACCAAAAAAGAATCCAAACAGGATTAAGGAAGGGTGCCTAAAGGCACCTTTTTCTTTGAATAATTGACAAAGTATTTTATTTCATATATAGTGTATATGATATGGATTGGAGCTTGATTATGAAACATGAAACCGTCTTGTTAGAAGAAGCAATTCATTATTTAAATATAAAGCCTAATGGCATCTATGTTGATGGAACCATTGGCGGTGGTGGTCACTCAAAACTGATCTTAAAACATCTTAAGGATGGGTTTCTTTTTGGTTTTGATCAAGATGAATTTGCAATTCAATATGCAAAAGAGGTTTTAAAAGATTACACAAACTATAAAATCATTAAAAGTAATTTCAAATATCTAAAAGAGAAACTAGCAGAAGAAAATATATTTGGTATTGATGGTATTTTACTTGATCTAGGTCTTTCATCATTTCAAATTGATGATGAAAAAAGAGGTTTTACATATTTAAAAGATACAACCTTAGATATGAGAATGAATCAAGATCAAGAATTAACAGCACAAATGATACTAAACACTTATTCCTTGGAGGAATTGGCACGTATTTTCTTTGTCTATGGTGAAGAAAAAAACAGCTATAAAATTGCTCATAGAATCATAGATCAAAGACCTTTGTCTACAACTATGGACCTAGTAAAAATCACTGATCAAGTAAACTATAAAGAAAAAGGTCATAGTGCAAAAAGAGTCTTTCAAGCATTGAGAATTGCTGTAAATGATGAATTAAAAGTTCTAGAAGAAGTACTTAGGGATGCAGTCGATTTGCTTAATCATGATGGACGTCTTGTTGTTATAACATTTCATTCACTAGAAGACCGAATAGTTAAACATTTCTTCAAAGAAGAAAGCGAAACTTTCACACCTAAGAATATGCCGATTTTACGTGAAGATAAATCTAAAATGGAAATCATAACGAGAAAACCAGTTTATCCGTCACTAGATGAATATGAAAGAAATCCAAGAAGTAAATCTGCTAAACTAAGAGCAGCAAGAAAAAAATAATAAAGAGCATAAAAAAAAGCACCTAGGTGCTTATTTTTTCTTGTAGTGTGCTGAGATGATGATACGAATGTATTCAAGCTCTAAATCTTTAAAAGCAGGATGCTTGGATAAATAATCAAAGATGTCAGGACTATTGACTTCAGTGATTTCATTTGTATCTTTATTCATGATATGAATATGACTATCTGCATTGTGCATTGGATTACCCATTGCTAGATCGTAATACTTTGTATCATTTATATAGATTTCAACAACAATCTTTTGATCAACTAAGAATTCTAGATTGTTATATATCGTTGAAATATTATAAAAACCACGGCTTGCTAAAGCTTTTTGAATTTCTTTGAAAGTCAAATGTTGGTTTTCCAATATTTCTATCATCGCTTTTCTACTCTTTGTTAAGCGCATATTGTCTGTTCTAATTTTCTTGTAATATCTTTCTTTAATGTCCATATAATCTAACTCCTTTAAGAAATGTTTTTTCATTCCTATTTATACATATTCATTATATCAATATTTAGAAATGATTTAAAGTGAAACGCTTAATTATAAAAACATCATCCTAAAATATAGCTAATATTCGTGTCTTTTTTGAAAATTTAAAGACTATCTATGTGTTCAGGGATATAAAATAACCTTAATAAATGATATAATATAAGTGGTGATTATATGTTGATTGTGTTTGGAGGATCTTTTAATCCACCAACGATTGCACATCTTAAGATTGTCAAGAAATTGCTGTCAACCTATCACGGTTCGCAGGTTTTATTGTTACCTGTAGGTAATGACTATTTGAAACCTGAACTTATCGATATCAAACATCGTATCGAAATGCTTCATCTACTAACTTTGAACTTACATGACGTTGTTATTTCTGACATGGAAGCAACAAGAGCATATAAGGGAACTTTAGCAAGTCTGAGAGAACTTCAAAAAAAAGATTCTGATATTAGATTTGTTATTGGGTTAGATAATTTATTGAAGGTGAAAAAATGGATCAAATATCAAGAGCTTCTTGCTGACTTCCCTCTCATTGTTATGAATAGAAATGGGGGAATTACCAAAGAAGAGGCACATGAAGCATTTAAAGGTATTGATCATGATTTTACTTTCATTGATTTTGATGAAGATATATCAGCAACAGATGCTAGATTATATAAAGAAAAAAGAAATGAATTATTAACTGAAGAAATTCAGGCATATATCTTGAAAAATCATTTATATGAGGAGTAATTATATGTATAAATATGGCTTTTTAAAAGTATCTGCAGCAACTCCACAAATAAGTGTAGGCGATATCGAGCATAATAAAAAAGAAATTTTAGGTATGCTTTCGAAATCCAAAGCTGGTATCATTGTGTTTCCCGAATTAACAATTACTGGATATACTTCAAGTGATTTATTTTACCAGGAAGCATTTATATCAGAAGCTAAAAATGCACTCAAAGAAATCATTAATGAAACCACATTTGAAGGTGTCTTTATTTTAGGTGTACCCTTAGATTTGTATGGTATTTTGTATAATTGTGCAGTTGTTGTGAAACATAAGAAAATACTAGGAATCGTACCGAAACATTATTTACCAAATTATCAGGAATTTTATGAAAAAAGATGGTTTCATTCAGGGTTCAAGACAACCATGAAGAGCATAAAATTATTTGGTGAGCAAGTACCTTTTGGATATCTTATCTTTGAAGATGCTGATAATGGCATTCGCTTTGGTGTTGAAATATGTCAAGATTTATGGGCTGCATACAGCCCTAGCGATGATATGAGCCTTGCTGGTGCTAATCTATTTTTCAATCTATCAGCTTCAACTGAACGCGTTGGTAAGCCTGCTGTAAGAAAACATCTTGTTTTAGACCATTCGAGAAAGCAAATGGCAGCGTATGTTTATACAAGTTCTGGTCACTTTGAATCAAGCTCTGAGGTTGTTTATTCAAGTCAAAAGATTATTGCAAACCATGGCATCTTAGTTGCTGAAAGTGCATCATTTGAAATGAAATCATCAGTCTTAACTGCAGACATAGATATCAGTGCAATTAATTATCAAAAGAGACAAGACAGTACATATAGAGATATGCATATGCTTATTCAAAATGAATATCAATTCATTCCACTTTCATTTAGAGAAGATGAGACATATCATTTTGAACAAGAACTCAATCAAAAGCCATTTATACCAGATTGGTATAATGAAGAAGATGTAGAACTTGCTAATAACTTACAAATATTCGGATTAGTCAAACGACTAGAATCCTTACCTAAAACTTCAAATAAAATTATATTAGGTGTATCTGGTGGACTGGATTCTGCGTTAGCTCTTTTAGTTAGTCATCAAGCAATGTTGAAATTAGGACGCAGTCCCAAAGATATTATTGCAGTAACCATGCCAGCACATGCAACATCTCAAAAAAGTAAATCAGCAGCAATCGAACTTATGGAAGCATTAGATGTTACAATGATGGAAATTCCTATCAGTCAATCTGTTGATATGCATTTAGAGTCTATCAACCATAATGAAAAAGATGTGACATATGAAAATGCACAAGCGCGTATGCGAACACTTATTTTAATGGACTTATCGAATAAGCATGGTGGGTTTGTTTTAGGAACTGGGGATTTGTCTGAGATTGCTTTAGGCTGGATGACCTATAATGGTGATCAGATGAGTATGTACGCAGTTAATGCGGGTATTCCAAAAACATGGGTTCAACGCTTAATCGGCTTCCATGCTGAACATGATTACAAGCACTTAAACTCTGTTTTAAATCATATTTTGAGTGCACCTATAACACCTGAATTATTAGAAAATCAGGATACTGAGTTAGCTATTGGGCGTTATGATGTTAATGATTTTATTCTTTACCATCATCTTGAATTAGGTGCTGATGAGGAAAAAATAATATGGTTAATCAAACAAGCATTTAAATTTGACCAAGCTGAAGCAAAATTATATGTAAATCGCTTTTTTAAGCGGTTTTACACCCAACAATTTAAAAGACAAACACTTCCAGAAGGGCCTAAGATCTTAGGAATCAGCTTGTCTCCAAGAGGACAATACCGGATGCCAAGTGATGTCAAAAGAAAGTGAAAAGATGAAGAAAAAAGTAATTATTGGTTTAAGTGGTGGCGTTGATAGTAGCGTTGCTGCCTATCTGCTTCTTAAAGACGGCTATGATGTTGAAGCCGTTTTTATGCGTAATTGGGATAGTGCGACAAATCAAGATATTTTAGGGAACCCTAAAGCATATGATGAAATTTGCGAACAAGAAAAAGATTATCAAGATGCATTATTAGTTGCAAATAAATTAGGGATCAAGCTTCATAAGGTTGATTTTATTGAAGATTATTGGGATAGAGTTTTTAGCTATTTCTTAGATGAATATAAAAAAAATAGAACACCAAATCCAGATGTATTATGCAATAACGAGATTAAATTTAAAGCATTCGTTGAGTATGCGAAACGCTTTAATCCTGATTATATTGCAATGGGACATTATGCTCAAATTGATCATTCTGGAAGCTATCCAAAGCTCAAAAGAGCTGTTGATATGAACAAAGATCAAACATATTTTTTGTCACAATTAAGAGAAGATCAACTAAAAAATGTATTATTTCCAATCGGAGAAATTGATAAAAAAGAAGTTCGTAAAATTGCATTAGAACAAGGTTTAGCAACTGCTACTAAAAAAGATTCTACAGGGATATGTTTTATCGGAGAAAGACATTTTAATGATTTTTTAAGTAATTATTTACCTGCACAACCCGGTCTAATGAAAAAAATGGATGGGACTATAATCAAAGAACATCGTGGATTGATGAACTATACAATTGGTCAAAGAAAAGGATTAGGTATTGGGGGTTCTAAAGATGATCAGGGTGCATGGTATGTTGTTGGTAAAGATTTAAAAACCAACACACTTTATGTTGAACCAAACGAAGAACATCCACATTTATATAGTGATTCAGCGCTCATCACCGATGTCATATGGAGAGGTCCTAAAATAGATGGTAAGATGACAGCAAAATTTAGATATAGACAAAAAGATCATCCAGTTAGCATAAAATGGATTGATGACCAAACTGTTCTTGTGTCTTATCCACAAAAAATCCGTTCTGTAACTCCTGGTCAGGTATGTGCATTTTATCAAGATGACATATGTTTAGGAGCAGGGTTTATACAAGAGGCATATATGGATAAAAAAATCAGACAATATAGTTAAAAGGAACTCCAGTTCCTTTTTTTTTAGTCTTGAAAATGGTATAATTTTAGTTAATAAAGAGTGAAATGGAGAAACTATGGAAACAATCAAAGGTAAGATCAAAAACTATGTTTTTCATAACGATGAGAATAGCTATTCGATTGCACGTATCATTACCGAAACAGAAGAAATTGTTACCATTGTTGGTTATTTTCCAATCATTAGTGAAGATATAGATTATGAGTTTTCTGGAACATGGGTTAAGCATCAGAGCTATGGTGATCAACTCAAGGTAGAATCCTTTAAAAAATGTGAAGAACAAAGTGCAGCTGGGTTAGTCAGCTATCTTTCTAGCTCTTTTTTTCATGGTATAGGACTTAAAACAGCTGAAAAAATAGTTGATGCATTAGGACCAGATGCAATCAAAAAGATTATCCAGGATAAAACAGTGCTCAGACAAGTTGGACTTAGTGCAATAAGAATTGAAAAGTTCTATCAGCAATTAATTGAAAACCAAACCAATGAACATATATTGGTAGCACTCTATGGATATAATCTATCTGGAAAACTGGCAATGAAACTTCTAAATAAATACCAGATGTTAACTTTAGAAAAACTTGAAGAAAATCCATATCGTTTAATTGATGATATCGAAGGTATTGGATTTATTAAAGCAGATGAAATTGCTGCAAAATTAGGAATTCCTAAAGATGATCTAAGACGTATCAAAGCATCGATTCTTTACGCAATGCAATATATTGCTTATCAAAATGGAGATTTATATTTAACAGAAGAACAATTAAGAACATACGCACTTCAGGTTTTAGGTACTGAAACACAACTTGAACCGGGTATCGATGAGCTAATCAAGGAATCAAGATTAATCATTGAAGAAGACAGATATTATTTAGCATCATCATATTTCACAGAAATCTCTTTAGCTGAAAAACTTATAGAACTCTCGGTTGCTGAAGGAAAAACATATGATGTTAAATACTTGGAAACGCTTCTTGATGCTGTTGAAATACAAAAAGGTATGCAATATACCAACGTTCAGAAAAAAGCAATCATAACGGCCTTATCAAGCCCGATTTCGATTATTACAGGTGGACCAGGCACAGGTAAAACAACCATTATTGATGGTCTGTTAGAAGTTTATCGTATCTATAACAATCTTAATTATAAGAATCCAGTCATCTATGACAAGATAGCCTTAATGGCTCCAACTGGTAGAGCCGCAAAAAGAATGAAAGAACTCCTAGATATGGATGCAAAAACCATCCATCGCCATTTAGGTTATAGCTATGATGGTTTATTTACCTATGACCATCACCATCAAATGTCTCAGGATTTAGTTATTATTGATGAAGCATCGATGATAGATATTTTCTTGGCTCAAAAATTATTTTCAGCAATCAAGGATCAAGCGCAAGTCATTATTGTTGGTGATGTTGATCAATTACCAAGTGTTGGTCCAGGTCAAGTGCTTGCTGATCTCATCGACTCTAATATTCTTCCTGTTGTTCGTTTGAATGAAATTCACAGACAAGCAAAAGATTCTAGAATTATTCAGCTTGCAAGTTCTGTTAATAATCAAAATCTTACATCAGATGATTTAATCAGTGATAATGATGTCTATCTTTACCGTGCATCAGCTGAAAAAATCAAAGAAGTGATTGTAAAACAAATTCAAGGTGCACTTAATGAGGGCTATAGTATGATTGATGATATTCAAGTCTTAGCACCGATGTATAAAGGTGATTTGGGTATTGATAGCTTTAATAAATTGCTTCAAGATCACTTTAATCCTAATAAAAAAGATGGTATGACTTATGGAGATAAAACATATTTTGTAGGTGATAAGGTGATTCAACTAGTCAATGATCCCGAAAGACTTATTATGAATGGTGATATTGGGATCGTCAAATCAATCAAACACAATACACAAAATGATCAGTATATGGTTGTATCATTTGATGATAATGATGTGATGTATGAAAAAGCGGATTTGGATGAGCTTAATCTTGCATATGCTATAAGCATACATAAATCTCAAGGTAGTGAATATAAGATTGTTATGATTCCAATGATTAGGAATTATATGCACATGCTTAAAAAAGAATTGATCTATACAGCAATTACGAGAGCAAAAAGATATTTAATTATTTTAGGAGATATGAATCTTTTGGTTTATGCAGCCAATCATCTTTCCGAAAAGAGACAGACGACGCTTGCCAATAGATTAAATCATCAAATCGAATCTCCTGAAATCAATGATGACTTAGATGATTTATCACCATATGATTTTATGCCATCTTGATACTTGATTGAAAGTATGCTATTATAAATAACGGTATCTTTAAACTACAATCATTCTTGAGGTTCATATGGCATTTATTAACAACTTATTGCAATTTCTAAACAGTGAAATGAAACAACCCATTCCTTATCAATCGTTTTCTCAGAGCTGGTTTCACTATCTCTCTTTTGCATTCATGATTATTTTAGCGATTTTTCTATCAAGAAATCTAAGACATGCAACAGATAATAAAGTTAGAAAGTATCTATTGATTTTCTCAATTATACTCCTATCATTTGAAGTTTATAAGCAAATCATTTTTCATATCAAAGTGGATGGGGATATCAATGGTATGCATTTCCATTCCAATTTTGTTCCACTCCTATGTATATTGCTTTATTAGCATCTCTGACGAGAAACAAAAAACTAAGGGATTCACTCATCGCGTTTCTAGGAACTTTTGGATTATTTGCAGGACTTGCAGTTATGCTTTATCCAATGACAGTTTTCATTTCTACGATTGGTATTAATATTCAGACGATGGTACACCATGGTAGTATGGCAGCTATGGGTATTGCATTACTGTCAACTCAGGTAAAATTGGAATCTAAAACCATATTGAAAGCTAGTCTAGTATTTTCTGTCTTGGTTTCAATTGCAGTTATTCTAAATGCAGTTCATAATGCTTGGATTGAACAAGGAACATTTAATATGTTTTTCATTAATCCAATTCTTAGAAATGATTTACCTATTCTATCCTTAATCCAACCTTTAGTTCCACATATTGTTTTCCTTTTCATCTATATATTAGGATTTATGTTTGTTTCATATTTGGTTTTACTTATAGGTATTCTTTGTTTCAAGCCAAGTGTTAAAAGACTTAAAATGATATACAGCAAAGAATCCTGAAGTATTTTTAAAGAAAAAAATAAGAGCAGATTTTCTGCTCTTTTTATTTTTATTTGACTGTTGAACCACTTGGAATACTCATTAGGTCAAATGCATATGTTTTGAAAACACGACAGTTCCTTCCAATTTGAACATCACTTGGAATGATTGTGTTTTTTTCAACAACAGTGATACCGCTTATTAACAAATCTGGCTTTTCGATATTTGGTGTGAAATCATTTCCAAATCCGAGATATGCATTATGTCCAATGATAACCTTTTTATCGATGATACATCTTTGAATTGTCACATCTTCACCAATTAATACATTATTTAAAATGACACTATCTTTAACAGTAGAACCTTTACCGACTCTGACACCTGGACTTAAGACAGAATTGATGACAGTACCTTCAATCACAGAACCATTTGAGACTAAACTGTTGTGTATGACTGCTTCACTACCTACTTTAACAGGAGGTAAATCCTCACTCTTAGTGTAAACCTTCCAGGTTGGATCATATAAATCAAGCTCAGTAAAATCCTTAGTCATTGCGATATTTGTATCTAAGTATGAGTCATACGTACCTACATCCATCCAATAATCATTGAATTTATATGCATAAACCTCTTTTGACGTCGTTTTGATTAAGTGAGGAATAATGTGTTTGCCAAAATCTAAATCATCTTGCTTGATGCCAGTTAAGACATCTTTAAGTAAATCCATATTGAATAAATAAATACCCATCGATGCAAGATTAGATTTTGAAGTTTTAGGTTTTTCTTCAAATTCAATAATCTCATCATCCTTATTGACAGACATAATACCAAATCTAGAAATTTCTTCCTTAGGAACTGGTTGAGTAGCAATGGTCAATGAAGCATTTTTTTCTTTATGCAATGCAATCATTTTGCGATAATCCATTTTATAGATGTGATCTCCAGATAGAATTAATACATATTTAGGAGTTCTGCGTTGAATAAACTCTAAATTCTTCAAAACTGCATCAGCTGTTCCTAAGTACCAATAGTTATGAGGTTGAAGTAATGTAATACTTGAATCTCTTCTATCTAGATCCCATGGTTTACCACTACCTATGTGTTCATTCAGTGAAAGAGGTAAATACTGAGTTAAAATACCAATATCATATAAACCTGATTGTGTGCAGTTGCTCAATGTGAAATCAATAATTCTAAATTTCCCAGCAAATGGCATTGCTGGTTTACTGCGTCTTTGAGATAAAATATCGAGTCTGCTACCTTTACCACCTGCTAATATTAATGCCAATGTTTCCATAAATTCACACTCCTAGAATGATTTGATAAATCTTTTCATACTCTAAAGCCATTTGATCTAGACTATTATTTTGTTTCATTGCTTCTTTGACCATTCTTTGCCATGCCTTTTGATTGCTTGTATAAACATTGATACTCTCAAATAGTTTTTCTTTAAATTCAAAAGCATCATAATTAGAAAATGAAAAGCCAGTGCCTTCACCTGTGAATTTATTATACGGTTTAACAGTATCTTTTAACCCACCAGTTTCTCTAACAAGTGGAAGTGAACCATATCGCATTGCAATCAATTGACCTAAACCACAAGGTTCAAATCTGCTTGGCATCATGAATATATCACTTGCTGCATATAGTTGATGTGCTATTTCTTCATTGAATCCTATATAGTCAGCAACCTTTTTGGGGTATTTATAAGAAAGATATTTGAAAAAATCTTGATATGAGTCATTACCTGATCCCATAAGAATGAACCTTGCATCACTATATTCTATGACCTCTTCAAGTGTTCTTGTCATCAAATTAATGCCTTTTTGCGTTGCTAATCGTCCAATATATACAATTAAAGGTACTTTTAAATCTACATCCAAATCGAAGTGATGAAGTATTTTTTCTTTATTTTTTCTTTTTCCAGTTTTATAATCTATGAGATCATAATTTGCAACGAGATAATGATCTGTCTTTGGATCTAAATCTTCATAATCAATACCGTTAAGGACACCTATAAAATCATTTGAGCGTCGATCAAGTGCACCATCAAGAGTGAATCCGTACTCACTTGTTAAAACCTCATTACGATATGTAGGACTCACAGTATTGATTTTGGTTGCTCTTTCAATTCCAGCTTTCAAATAATTTACACGATCAAAATGCATATATGTATAATTAAATGGTGTATTGAAATATCGACTCACAAATGGATCAAATGAACCTTGGTATTCCAAATTATGGATAGTGAGCAAAGTATGAATGCTAAAGTAATCATCATTTCTTGCTCTGTAATGCTCATCGAGTAAAAAAGGAATCATACCCGTTTGCCAATCATTAAGATGCAAAATATTGGGATAGAAGTTAAATACCTTAAGTCCTTCAAGAATTGCATAACTAAAACATGCGAATCTTTCGGCATCATCACTATATCCATAAAGTTGATCTCTTTCAAAATAATGCATATTTTGGACAAAAACAAATGGGATATTTTGAAAAATAAGCTCGTAATAATTAACAATTGTTTCTAATCCACCTAATGATACATTAGAAGAGCCTAAAAATTTCATATCTTTATGATATTTGCTGATACTCGAGTAGTAAGGTGTTATGATCCGCACATCATGACCGATTTGTCTTAAGGATTTCGGTAAAAAGAGCGCCATATCAGCTAAACCACCAGTTTTGCTGAAAGGAAAGGCTTCGGAACTGCAAAACAAAACTTTCATTTACCTTACCTCTTTTCCTCGGTTAGTATTTAGTACATAAATTTACTTTAATTATACATGATGGAACCGGTTTTAGCAATGAAGATTACTTAATTATTACAAAAGTTAGGTCATTTTTAACAACATATTTTATTTGATATGATATACTTTAAATAAGATAAAGAAGGTGAAAAATATGATGAAAGAAAAATCATGTGGAGCAGTCATCTTTAGAAAACATCAAAATAAATATCAATATGTACTGGTTCAACAAAAATTTGGGTTACATTTTGGTTTCCCTAAAGGTCATGTCGAAAAAAACGAAAGTGAAATTATGACCGCTTATAGAGAAGTTAAAGAAGAAACAGGTTTGGATATTGAAATCTATGACCAAATCAGAGAACAAACACGTTATTCTCCCCGTCCAGGTGTCATAAAGGATGTTGTTTATTATCTTGCTAAAGCTAAATCACACATTTTAAACAAACAAGAAGAAGAAATAGCTGATGCTATTTGGGTGGATGAATCAGAAGTACTAAATAAACTAAGCTATTCTACAGATAAAAAACTCTTTAAGGTAATTACTGACAAAATAAAGTTTGGTAGTTGAGGCACACATGGATGATGTATTAAAGCAATATTTGGAAGACAACATTATCAATTTATACCAACAGTTCGATTTGGCACATCAAAAAGATCACGTATATAAAGTTATTGAGCATTCACTCGAAATAGCTAAAGATTACGAGGTTAATCTTGATATGGTTTATGTGATCGCTTGCTACCATGACATAGGTATGAAATTCGGAAGAAATGACCATCATTTAACAGGTGGTCAATTTTTGTATGAAGATTCATTTTTGAAGCAGTTTTTTAGAGAAAATGAGATGATTATAATGAAAGAAGCAGTTGAAGATCATCGGGCATCACGAGCAGAAGCACCAAGAAATATTTATGGCAAAATAATTGCTGAAGCAGATCGTGATATTGAGCCTAATACGATTATTCTAAGAACAGTTCAATTTGGATTTAAACATTATCCTGATTTATCAGAAGATGAACATCTTCAAAGAGCATTTGATCATATTAAAGAAAAATATGGTCCAGATGGATATTTGAATTTATGGTTGGAAACTAAGAAAAATCGAGAAGGGTTGAATACAATCCATGCTTTATTGC
>JAIPGC010000030.1 GCA_021736335.1 Acholeplasmataceae bacterium
GGATTAGGTGGTGGATCTGCGGATATTGCAGCTACATTAAGAGGACTTAACCAATTATGGAAATTAGACCTACAATTAGAAGACCTTGAAGAATTAGCTTTAGAACTAGGGTCTGACACATTGTTTTGTTTATATAATAAGCCAGCACTTGTCTATGGAAGAGGAGAAAATCTTTTATTCGTCGAGATGCCTGAAATAGAAGCAATATATCTCATGACTTCTAAGATCAACGTTTCAACAGCTCATGTTTTTAAGCATTATAAAATAAGATATAAAGCTAAGCGATTTGATAAACTATTTAGAAACTACTTGAACCAAAAATATAGTTTATTTTTCAAAAAAACATATAATAAACTAACTCAAACAACACTAAAATGTTATCCAGCTTTAAAACGCGTTTACAAAGATGCTAAAAGAGTTGATTCGCATGCGATGATGAGTGGAAGCGGTTCTACTTTCTATATCTTGGCAAATAAGCAAAATGCAACTATTTTAGAGGATAAATTGTCTAAATATGGTATTCAATACCTCAAAACAAAGCCAAAAACATAAAAAAACTTTATAAATAACTTTCTGTATGCTATAATTTACTTATAAAAGGACGTCTTGGAGGGCAAAATGAAAATTACTGATGTTAGAGTTAAACTTGTTAGTAGTGAAAGCAGACTTAGAGGGGTAGCAACTATTACTTTTGATGAGAGTTTTGTTGTTCATGATATTCGTATCATTGAAGGCGAAAACGGCATTTTTGTTGCCATGCCAAGTAAAAAGACTCCCAACGGAACATTTAGAGACATTGCTCACCCTATTCATGGAGAAATGCGTAAGATCATTGAAGATGCTATCGTGGTAGCTTATAATGAAGCTTTAGCAAATCCAACCAACGGTGAAGAAGAATAATTTAACCAAAAGAACCGAAGTAAACAAAAATCTTTTTTGCAAACCCTGCAAAAAGATTTTTTTTTGAGACAAATTCGATTTTCAAATGACCATTTTTAAGGTATAATTAAATAGAGAAAGTTAAGGAGCTGTGAATAAAAATGTCAATCATTATCGGAAAGAAAATTAAACTATTTGCGTTGAGTTCAAATCGTCCACTAGCAGAAGAAATTTCAAGAACTTCAGGTATTGAAATCAGTAATGTAGATGTCGTAAGATTTGCTGATGGTGAAATATCCATCAACATTGAAGAAAGTGTTCGTGGTCATGATGTATTTGTTGTTCAATCAACATCATCTCCAGCAAATGAGCATTTAATGGAATTACTCATATTAGCAGATGCTATCAAGAGAGCATCAGCAAAAACATTAACGGTACTTATGCCTTATTATGGATATTCCAGACAAGATCGTAAAGCGAAATCAAGACAACCAATTACAGCAAAACTGATTGCAGATATGCTACAAGTTGCAGGAGTTGATCGCTTGATATGTATCGATTTGCATGCAGCACAGATTCAAGGGTTCTTCAACGTTCCGATAGATAACTTTCCTGCAGCACCACTTCTCGCAGACCATTTCTTATATTCCAAACATTTACAAAATATCGTAGTTGTTTCTCCTGATCATGGTGGTGTAACACGAGCTAGAGTATTTGCACGAATTCTTAATGCACCTTTAGCTATTATTGATAAACGTCGCCCAGAACCAAATAAAGCAGAAGTACAAAACATTATTGGTGATGTATCTGGTAAAATTGCGATTATGGTTGATGACATCATTGATACAGCCGGAACACTTATCGCAGGAGCTGAAGCTCTCATTGAAGCGGGAGCAACGCATGTTTATGCGGCAGCAACTCACCCAGTTTTCTCAGGAGATGCAATCGAAAGAATTCAAAATTCTGTAATTTGTGAAGTTGTTGTCACCGATACGATTCATATTCCCAATATGCAAAAAGCCAGTAAGATCACACAATTATCAATTGGACCGCTTCTTGGACAAAGTATTTTACACATTGTCAAAGATGAGCCAATCAGTCAAATATTCGATAAAATTGAGCATCCAGAAAAGAGTAATCAATGAAGCTTGTAGTAGGGTTAGGTAATCCAGGATTAAAATACCAAAAAACAAGACATAATATAGGGTTTAAAGTCATAGATGAAGTTTTACGCTTAATTGGCAGTCAAGCAAAATTTGATTCTAAATTTAATGCTGAAATATGTACGACTCAATTAAATGGCGAAAAGCTCGTTTTGGCGAAACCATCGACATTTATGAATCTTTCTGGTGAAGCAATCTCAAAGATTATCAAATATTATGACATCGATCTCAAGGACATCTTGATTATTGTAGATGATGTTAATTTGGAAACCGGAAAAATACGCTTGAGAGAATCTGGCGGACATGGTGGACATAATGGTTTAAGAAATATCATTGGTCTTCTTCATAGTGAAGAATTCAAGAGAGTTCGCATAGGCGTTGATAATAACTCTGCTATTCCTTTAGATCAATATGTTTTGGGACAATTTACACCTGATCAACTCATTGTTTTGCAAAAAGCAATCAAGTTATCCACAGAAATTATTGAATCATTTGTACAAAACACTCCATTTACTGACATCATGACAAAATATAACACCCAAACATGAGTTTGGGTTTTACTATCTATGAGGCATAATGATGATTGATTTTTTAAAGATGAAGACACAAATTCCAGAAATCATCAAAAATACATCGGACACGATGTTTTTTAAGTCATCTACAGACACATATAATGCGTATCTCGCTGCGCTCGATTATTTGGAAAACAAAAAAACAGTTTTTATAATCACTCCAAATTTATATGAAGCGCAAAAATACTACGATAAAATGAGTCAGATTATTGATGCCGATAATGTCTTGTTTTATCCAGCAGATCAGACATTAACAAACATCATGGCACTAGGAAGTCCTGAATTCAAAAGTGAACGATTATATACACTCAAACAACTTCTAAGTGGGAAACCATTTATAGTGGTTGCAACTTTGCAAGGATTATGCCAAAGACAACTTAAACCTCAAGATTACATAAACAGCGTTAAAACCCTAACAAGAAATCATTCTTATGACTTAAGTGATCTTGTGCAATATTTGATTTATAGTGGATATTCCAGATCGTATACAGTGGAAAAACCTGGGGAATTTAGTTTAAGAGGGCATATTTTAGATTTATATACTTTAAATAACGATCAGCCATATCGTCTTGATTTTTTTGATGATGTACTTGATCAGATTAAGATTTTTGATGTTGAGACACAAAGGTCATTTGCAGAAGTTGAAACAATAGAAATAGCACCAATGAATGAACTCTTTTATACTGACGTCATGAAACAAGAAGCCATAAACAAAATCAATAAATTTTTCAAAGACAAAAATTTATCAGAAAGAGAACAGGAGAAATTAGATCAGGATATTGAGTCCATCGATATGAGAATTAAGCTAGATGGGCTGGGAATTTATATGCCTTTCTTTAATTCCGAGGAAACCACTGTTATAGATTTTTGTAAGGATAAAAAAATATATATGATTGATGTCAATAAAATGATGATCAATGAACAGTCAATCGGTAGCGATTTAAATACATATGCAACTACAATGAACGGATCAGAATTTTTGAGAATTCCTTTCAGATTACCACTAGAAAGACAATTAAAGTTAGCACATATAGAAATCGATAATTTTGGATTAAATAGTACACCTGATGCTATAGATTTAGGTGTTTCTCAAACAAATAATTATCAGGGAAATCTTCCCTTATTAGAACTCGATATTAAAGATATAACAAATTCATATCACATCATACTTTGTGTATCAACACAACGTTTTTATGAGGAAATCGAACAATTTTTCAATAACAAAAAACTTAAATATAAAACCGAATTATCTGAAGAAAATGGCATATATTTACTTAACCAATCAAGCTATGGATCTTTTTTTTCAAAGAAAGATAAAGTACTTTGTCTTGATGAAATGCAACTCTATTCTTATAAGGTTCGTCCAGCAATTAGATATCGAAGTGTCTTAAACCAAGCAACTAAGATAAGAAGAGTTGAGGACTTGACTGTTGGAGATTTTGTAGTGCATTACGATTATGGAATTGGTCAATATGTAGGATTAAAAACGATGGAACTCAGTCAAGAAAAAAGAGATTACTTGCACATCATTTATGCTAATGAAGAAGCATTATATGTGCCTATGGATCAAATCGATATGGTCCTTAAATATAGTTCTCATGATGGCATGCACCCTAAGTTATCCAAGCTTGGTGGAAAACAATGGACAAAGACTAAAGCTAGTGTGCGGATGCGAATCAAAGATCTTAGTGATCGACTCATAGCACTCTATGCTCAAAGACAGCAAAGTGTTGGATTTGCCTATGCTAAAGATGATGAAATGCAAAATTTATTTGAAAGAGATTTTCAGTACGAGACAACTAGAGATCAACAAAAAGCAATTATTGATACGAAGTTTGATATGGAAAACGAACGTCCCATGGACCGTTTGATTTGTGGTGATGTTGGGTTTGGAAAAACTGAAGTTGCACTGCGTGCTGCGTTTAAAGCTGTACTCAATCAAAAACAAGTTTTATATCTTGTACCCACAACTGTTCTTGCAAGACAACATTATTATACATTCAAAGAAAGATTTGATAAGTATGGGGCGAATGTCGCCTTATTAAGCCGTTTCGTGACACCTAAGAAACAGAAAGAAACATTAATAAAACTCGAAAAAGGATTTATAGATGTTGTTATTGGGACACATAGATTGCTTTCAGGAGATGTAAAATTTAAGGATTTAGGCTTACTTATCATCGATGAAGAACAACGATTTGGAGTTGAACACAAAGAAAAAATTAGAGAGTTTAAGGTGAATGTGGATACACTGACTTTGAGTGCTACTCCAATTCCTCGAACACTTCAAATGTCTATGATGGGTCTTAAAGATCTATCGATGATTGAAACTCCTCCTTTGAATAGATACCCCGTTCAAACTTATGTTGTTGAACGTCAAGAAGCTTTAATTAAAGAAGCCATCACTAGAGAACTTGCACGTGGAGGTCAAATATTTTATTTATTCAATCGTGTACAAGGTATCGAGGGCATGGTGTATAAGTTACAAAAATTGGTACCAGAAGCACGCATAGCTTATGCACATGGAAAGATGAATAGAGATCAATTAGAAAATGTGTTGAGTGATTTCATCGATCATTCATATGATGTGCTTGTATCTACAACCATCATTGAAACAGGCGTTGATATTCCTAATACAAACACACTCATTATTCATGATGCAGATAAGCTTGGATTATCTCAACTCTATCAAATACGTGGTCGCGTAGGAAGAAGCGATCGCATTGCATATGCGTATCTACTTTATGATGCGTTTAAGAATATCAATGATGAAGCCAAAAAGAGACTCAATGCGATTCAGGATTTTACGGCATTGGGTAGTGGATTCAAGATTGCTATGAGAGATTTATCTATTCGAGGCGCAGGTGATATTTTAGGTTCTGAACAATCAGGATTCATTGATTCAGTTGGTCTTGAACTTTACATGAAATTATTAGAAGAAGCTGTTACAGGCATATCCTTAGATAGACCAAAGGAAACAGCTATCGATGAAGTCTACGCACCTAGACATGTCGATCCTCAATATGTGAGTCAAGATAGTGTAAGAATTGAAATACACAAACGTATAAGTGAGCTCAACAGAATCAAAGATGTCGAAGATTTAAAACTTGAACTCAATGACAGATTTGGAGCAATTGATGCTGATTTGTTGCTTTATATGTATGAAAAATTGTTTAAAAAGTTTTCAGCAATTCTTGGTGTACACAAAACAGTTGTTGAATCAAATCAAGTAACTCTCGTACTTTCACTTGATGCATCTCAAAAGGTAGATGGCAAGAAATTATTTGATAAAGCAAACGCTTCAAAGACTCAAATACGCCTTGCTTATATGAAGGGGCATGTGCAAATTATCATGGTTACTAAGTTTGAAAAGCAGCATTGGCTTTATTTGTTCGATTTATTTTTAGATGATTTGATTTATAATTAATAGTAGAGGTGATCGATATGAGTGTAGATATATTAAAGATTTCCAAGGATGCGATAGCAGCTTCAAAGATATATGATGATGTTATTAACGCTTCCATTGGAATGTTTTATGATGAAGATAAATCGATAGGCGGCATGCCTATAGTTTCACAAGCAATCAGATTGCTACCAGATGAAAAAATATTGCCTTATCCAGCAGTAGATGGTGGTATTGAATTTAAGAATAATGTCATTTCTTGGGTTTTAGGTCAATATGAAAAGAGCATCAGAGAACAAATGTTTATCAACGCATGTGCTACACCAGGAGGAAGTGGTGCAATTGCATCAACCTTTGCTATATATTCAAAACCCGGTGATTCCATTTTTGTCTCTGATATTAGATGGCAATATGAAAGATTTGCAGATCGTGCAAAGCTTAATGTTTTCGAGCATAAATTATTCAAAGGGGATAACTTTGATTTAGATAGTTTTAAAAAGAGATTGTCAGAATTATGTGAAATACAGAAACAAGTTATTGTAATCATCAATGACCCTTGCCATAACCCTACAGGATTTACATTAAGTGAAACTGAATTTCAGGAAATCATTAACACACTCAATTTATTTGTGAATAATGACATCATTTTCCTATATGATTTAGCTTACCTAGATTTTTCCCACGAAAAGGATAATCGAAAGAAGATGACATATTTACCACAATTAAAGAAGCATGTCATGATTATTCTATCTTTTAGTGGTTCTAAAACATTTGGTGCTTATGGCTTGAGACTTGGAGCTGCAATCGGATTATCTCACGATGAAGAAAAAGTCAATCAGTTTCATAAGAAATGTGTCAATGAAGCTAGAGGATCCTGGTCTGCTACTCCAACAGTTTCTATTGAATTACTAAACCATTTTTCAAAGAAAGAAAACAAGAATGCATTCTTAAAAGGTCTTGATCATATTAACACCCTTGTTCAGCAAAGAAGTTCATCATTTATTGAACAAGCAAAAGAAATTGGTTTAAAGACTCACCCATTTAGAAGCGGATTTTACACAGTTGTTTTAACACCGGATCCAGATAAGGATTATCTTAAACTTGCAGAACATCATTTATATGCCGTTCCAATGAGTGGAGGCATTAGATTAGCTTTATGCAGTTTATCGAAACAAGAGATCATAGGTTTACCACAAAAAATCAAATCAATACTTAAATTATAGAACTCACTTGGTGGGTTTTATTTTTTTTATAAAGATGAAGATTGAAAAACGTTTTCAATTCATCTGGTGCACATATTTGTTGCATAGGACTGGCATATCATATATACTTACTTTGCTAAAATGAAACAATTTAGATCATGCAATGGAGGCATATTTATGAACGAATGGAATGATTTTAAAGGTGGAAAATGGGAAACAATCGTTGATGTTCGCGATTTTATGGATAAAAATTATACTGAATATATAGGAGATTCTTCATTTCTAGAAGGACCTACAGAAAATAGTATTCAACTCAATAAAATGTTTCAACAATATCTTGAATTAGAAAAAGAAAAAGGTGGCGTCATCGAGTTAGACACTCATGTTGTTGCATCAATTACTTCACATGGTCCAGGATATATAGATCAAGATATAGAAAAAATTGTCGGTTTGCAAACGGACAAACCTTTTAAACGTGCATTTCATCCTTACGGTGGTATTGGTGTTGCTGTCAAGGCTGCGGAATCCTATGGATACAAAGTTGATGATGAATTAAAGCACATTTTCACTGAGTATAGAAAAACCCATAATCAAGGTGTCTTTGATGTATATAATGCAGACATAAGACGTGCGCGTCGCTCTGGTATTGTTACTGGATTACCAGATGGATATGGAAGAGGCAGAATTATTGGTGACTATCGTAGAGTTGCTCTTTATGGAACTGATTTTTTAATTAATCAAAAGAAGAAAGAAAAAACGAATTATAGTTATCCAATGAATGAAAGAAATATTCGTTTAAGAGAAGAAATACAAGAACAAATAAATGCTCTTGAAATGTTAAGAGAACTAGGAACAATCTACGGGTTTGATATCAGTAAACCAGCTAAAAATGCAAAAGAAGCTGTTCAATGGTTATACTTTGCATATCTTGCTGCAGTTAAAGAACAAAATGGTGCTGCAATGAGCTTAGGTAGAACTGCATCATTTCTTGATATATATATTGAAAAAGATTTAAAAAGTGGAATTTTAACTGAAAAAGAAGCTCAAGAACTTATCGATCATTTCATTATGAAATTAAGAATGGTTAGATTTGCACGCACGCCTGAATATAATGAATTATTTACAGGTGATCCTACTTGGGTCACAGAAAGTCTTGCAGGTTTAAATAATGATGGACGATCATGGGTCACAAAGAATACATATAGATATTTACAAACACTATATAATTTAGGAACATCTGCTGAACCAAATCTAACTATTTTATGGAGTGAAGATCTTCCTGAACATTTTAAGAGCTTTTGTGCAAAAGTAAGTATTGATACAAGTAGTATTCAATATGAAAACGATGCACAGATGAGAGTTGCACATACAGACGATTATGGGATTGCATGTTGCGTATCACCAATGGCTTTAGGTAAAGAAATGCAATTTTTTGGCGCTAGAGCTAATCTAGCAAAAGCATTGCTCTATGCTTTAAATGGTGGACGTGACGAAATTACAGGTGATCAAGTTGGTCCTGTTACCGACGTCTATAAAGCTGAGTTCTTAGAATATGATGTTGTTATGGAAAAATTCAACAGCATGCTTGATTGGCTTGCGAAAACATATGTAAATGCACTTAACATTATTCATTACATGCATGATAAGTATGCGTATGAGCGTTTACAAATGGCACTTCATGATGCCGAAGTAGTTCGTAATTTTGCTACAGGGATAGCTGGATTATCAGTTGTTGCTGATTCTTTGTCAGCAATTAAATTTGCTCAAGTTAAACCAATTTATGGTGAGACAGGACTTATCGTTGATTTTGAGACAACAGGAGATTTTCCTTTCTACGGAAATAACGATGACCGCGTTGACTATTTAGCAGTTGAAATTGTCGAATTATTCATGAGTAAAATCAGAAATCAATATACATATAGAGAATCAATTCCAACAATGAGCGTATTGACAATCACTTCAAATGTTGTCTATGGTAAAAAAACTGGCAACACACCAGATGGTAGAAGAAAAGGTGAAGCTTTTGCTCCAGGAGCTAATCCAATGCATGGTAGAGATAAATCAGGTGCACTGAAATCATTACTTAGCGTATCAAAGATTCCTTGTGAAAGTTGTCAAGATGGTATATCAAATACCTTCACTTTAGTTCCTCAGGCATTAGGAAAATCAGATCAAATTGAATCTGCTGATGGATTCACATATGAAGGCGATATCAAGGTTGACAACCTCGTATCTATTTTGGATGGATATTTCGTAAGTGGTGGATATCATTTAAATGTTAATATATTTAATCGTGAGAAATTAATTGATGCTTATAACAATCCTGATAAATATCCTAATCTGACCATTCGAGTTTCTGGTTATGCAGTTAATTTTGCAAATTTAACTAATGAACAGAAAAAAGAAGTTATCTCGCGCACGTTCCATGAAAATATCTAACGAATTGTATGCTAATGTCCATTCAATTGAGACATTAGGCGCATTCGATGGACCAGGCATAAGATATGTATTATTTTTACAAGGATGCCCATTTCAGTGTAAATATTGTCACAATAGAGATACTTGGAGCACCAAACAAAACCAATTAATGACAACCAGTCAAATACTTGAAGATTATCAAAAATACAGCCATTTTTATAAAAAAGGTGGACTTACAGTTAGTGGTGGGGAACCCCTACTTCAATTGCCATTCTTAATTGAATTATTTAAAGCAGCAAAACAAAATGGTATTCATACTTGCTTAGACACTTCAGCTGCCTCCTTTAATTCAAAAAAACAAGACAATTTTAAAGAGTTAATGGTATACACCGATTTAGTTCTTCTTGATATCAAGCACATAGATAATCAAAAGCACATCAACTTAACTGGAGCTCCAAATACTCAAGTTCTAGAGTTTGCTCGTTATCTTGATGAATTAGGAGTGAAAGTTGCAATCAGACACGTATTAGTCCCAACATTCACCGATGATACCAATGACTTAGTCAAATTAAGATCATTTCTTGATACACTCACCAATGTTGTTTCAATAGAAATATTACCCTACCATACCAAAGGGATATCCAAGTGGAAAGAATTGGGATTCGAATACACTTTACTTGGTATCAAAGAACCCGATGCTGATTCTATTGAAAAAGCAGAACTTATTTTAAAAAAGGGTTATCAATTTTACAAGTAAAACTTATGTTATAATTAAAGTATCTTTAAACGAGATACTTTTTTTGTGAACAGGGAGACGAATATGAAGAAAATAACAGATTTATGTGAACTAATGGGCATTAGCAGCGAAGAATGCCTACCTTATGGTTTTGATAAAGCCAAAATCGATTTAAAAGTTTTAAAAAGACTTCAAAACAAGACAGATGGCAAACTTGTTTTAGTAACAGCAATTAATCCAACACCAGCAGGCGAAGGAAAAACAACAGTTTCTATTGGTTTAGCACAAGGGCTAAACCACATTGGAAAACATCCAATACTTGCTCTAAGAGAACCTAGTCTTGGACCAGTATTTGGTCTAAAAGGTGGAGCAACAGGTGGCGGAAAGTCAAGCATTACACCTAGTGATGATATCAATCTTCATTTTACAGGTGACATGCACGCCATCACTTCAGCAAACAATCTATTGAGCGCTTTAATTGATAATCATATTTACCAAGGTAATGAGTTAGGTATTGAAACTGTTACATGGAAAAGATGCATGGATATGAATGATCGAGCGCTTCGTGAAATTGAAACACCTACGAGAAAAGACGGATTCATCATAACTGCAGCAAGTGAAATTATGGCAATTCTTGCTCTTTCAAAGAATCTTGATGATCTAAAACGCAGAATTAACAATATCTTGATTGGTTATGATAAAGAAGGAAAACCTATTTTAGTTTCTGAGCTTGGTGGAGCAGATGCTATGACTCTACTTATGAAAAATGCGATGAATCCTAATTTGGTTCAAACGCTTGACGGAGTACCAACACTAGTTCATGCTGGACCATTTGCGAATATTGCTCACGGATGCAATTCAATCGTTGCAACACAGTTAGCACTTAAACTTGGTGACTATGCAATTACTGAAGCTGGATTTGGTGCTGATTTAGGTATGGAAAAGTTCTTGGATTTGAAAATGCCACAACTTGGAAAACAAGTTGATGCTGTTGTCATCGTTGCTACCATCAGAGCACTAAAGGCTCATGGAGGAGCAGAAGATTTTAATTTAGAAAATATTGATGCACTTAAAGATGGGATTCCTCATTTAAATAAACATTTGAATAACATAAAAAATTACGGGTTAAACTATGTTGTTGCACTTAATCATTTTTATTCTGATTCAGATGCTGAAATAGAGTTAATCATGAATTGGGCAAAGGAAAACAATCACCCAATTGCATTATGCAAAGGATTTAGTATGGGTGGCGAAGGTATGGTGGATTTGGCTAATGTAATTGTTGATATTACTCATAAACCTGCCACATTCAAACCTTTATATGAATTAACCGATTCTCCACAAGTTAAAATTGAAAAGATAGCCAAAAATATATATGGTGCTAAAGAAGTTGAATTCAGTAAAAGAGCGACAAGACAATTGTTAGAATACGAAGAATTGGGATGGAATTTACCTGTTTGTATGGCTAAAACGCCACTATCCTTGACAGGGGATCCTAAAATTAAAGGATTGCCTATTGATTTCACATTAAGCATTCAAGAAATCAGACCTTCGTTGGGTGCAGGATTTTTAGTTGCTTTGACAAAAGGCATTATGGTTATGCCTGGTTTGAACAAAACACCTCGTGCACTTGAAATGAAAATTGATAGTGAAGGTAATTTAATCCAATAAGGAAGTGATCATATGATTTTATTAGATGGAGCTAAAGTAGCTCATGAACGCAATTTAATGCTCAAGGAAATGATTGAAAAAGATATTCTTAAATACAAAAGGGCACCAAGTCTTTCAATCATCTTAGTAGGAGATAATCCAGCTAGCCAGTCCTATGTCAAAGGTAAAGGAAAAGCATGTGATCTTGTGGGAATTACCCATAAGCTTTATAACCTTAAAGAAGATATCAAAGAAAGTGAACTTTCAACACTAATAGAAGAATTAAATCATGATGATAATGTTGATGGTATCCTATTGCAACTACCAATTTCTAAACACTTAAATGAATCAAAATTGATAGATTTGATATCAAAAGATAAGGATGCTGACGGATTTCATGTTGTTAATCAAGGTTACCTTTATCAAAAGAAACCAACCATTTGTCCTGCAACACCTAAAGGTATTATGACTTTATTGAAATCATATGATATCAATGTATCTGGAATGGATGCTGTTGTCATTGGAAGAAGCAACATTGTAGGATTTCCAATTGCACGACTGTTAATGGATGCAGGAGCAACCATCACAGTTTGTCATCGTCAGACAAAAGATCTTGCATTTCACACGAGAACAGCTGATCTACTCATCGTTTCAGCTGGACGAGCAGAACTTGTGACACAAGACATGGTAAAACCAGGAGCAATTGTTGTTGATGTTGGTGTCAATAGAGTCGATGGGAAACTTGTAGGTGATGTTTTCTTTCAAGGTGTGAGCCAAGTGGCTTCATATCTTTCTCCGGTACCAAAAGGTGTTGGTCCCATGACTATAAATGCACTCATGGAGAACACCTATGAACTATATTTGAAGCACGTACAAAATTAAATAGATATATTTTAAATAGTTCTTTGCAAAAATTGATAAAAATTATCTTTACAAAGCAAATTGATGTTGCTATAATGTTTATGTATTTGACTATCGTATAAGTCTTCTAATATGGAGAAGGCGTTTATTCAGGGGTGCCTCAAACACTACAACTACGATTACTTAGACATTGGGCGGGAGTTTGATGATCGTAGCCTTTATACTGATAGGCATATACAGGAAATGGAACATGAATATTTAGCACATTTTTGCTTAAAATTCATGCGGGGGCAAAAAGACACCCTAAGCTTTGGGTGTTTTTTTTGAGCATTAATGTTAAAATAGATTTGGACAGTAAAAAAAGGAGAATAATCTTATGAATATTTGGCACGATATCAGCAAATCGAGAATTCAACCTAGTAAATTCATTGCTTGCATTGAAATATCAAAAGGAAGCAAGAAGAAATACGAGTTGGATAAGGAAACTGGAATGATTATTCTTGACCGTATTCTTTTTACATCAACCCACTATCCCGCAAATTATGGATTTATTCCACGCACTTATGCTGGTGATAATGATCCTCTCGATGTTTTAGTTTTATGTCAAGAAGACATTGAACCTTTATCTATTGTCGAGTGTTATCCAATTGGCGTTATGAAAATGATTGATTCAGATGAAATTGATGAGAAAATCATTGCCATTCCATTTGGTGATCCATCACTAACACAGTACAAAGACATTAATGAATTACCTCAGCATTTATTAACTGAAATGGGACATTTCTTTGAAGTTTATAAGTCATTAGAAGGTAAGAAAACATATATTTTGGATATTGAAGGTGCAGAAGCAGCAAAAAAAATTATTGCTCAATGCATCAAGGTCTACGACGAAAAATTTGGTAAGTAAAGGAAGATAGAAAAATGGGAAGAGCACATGAAGTAAGAAAAGTAGCTATGGAAAAAACAGCTGCAGCAAAAAGTAAACTCTATGCAAAATATGGCAAAGAGATTTATATGGCAGCTAAATCTGGGACTCCGGATCCTGATACGAATCAAGCATTAAAAAAGATTATTGAAAAAGCAAAAAAAGAGCAAGTTACTGCTGATATCATTAAAAGATCAATTGAAAAAGCAATTGGTGGAAGCGATGAAAATTATACAGAAGTGCGCTATGAAGGATTTGGTCCTGGAAGTTCAATGATTATCGTTGAATGTTTGACTGACAATGTTAATAGAACTATCTCAGTCGTTAGAAATGCATTCACAAAAACAGGTGGTAAATTAGGAGTTACAGGTTCTACACTACATCAATTTAACCACGTTTGTGCATTTACTTTACCTGGAGTTACAGAAGATGAAATTCTAGAAATTCTTGTCATGAATGATTTGAATTTTTCTGATATTGAAGTAGAAGAAGATTCAGTAACCGTCTATGGTGATGCAAATGATTATAATGCAATTCGCACAGCTATTACAGATACATTACCTGATTTTGATTTTACACTAGACCAAATTATGTGGTTACCTATTATGGAAGCAACCTTTGATAATGAAGAGGATCAAGGTAAGTTTGATCGCTTATTGTCTTTGCTCGATGAGCTCGATGATGTACAAGATGTATATCACAATATGAAGTTATAAAGATTTATGATTAATAAGAACGATTAAGCAACAAAATATACAGAAAGACAGGTTTTTTATCCATAGAATCTGTCTTTTATTTTGCTGTTTATTATGTTATAATAATACGAGGGTTTTACCTAGGAGGCAAGCATGAACTTAAAAATGTCTGACCCAATGATTGATGAAATCATTCTTAAAGAGAAGAATAGACAGGAAGAGCACATTGAGTTAATTGCATCAGAAAACTTTGTATCAGATGCAGTATTAGAAGCTCAAGGCTCAATTTTAACAAACAAATACGCAGAAGGATATCCAAGAAAAAGATATTATGGTGGATGCGAATATGTTGATGAAATTGAAACCTTAGCAATAGAGAGATTAAAAAAATTATTTAAGGCAAATTATGCGAACGTTCAACCACATTCTGGATCGCAAGCAAACATGGCAGTTTATCAAGCTTTACTCAAACCAGGGGATACGATTTTAGGAATGTCTTTGAGTGAAGGTGGACATTTGACTCATGGTTTCCATTTGAATTTTTCAGGCAAGTTTTATAAATCAACTTTTTATGGTGTTGATGAAGAAACTGAAATGATCAATTATGATAAAGTCCTTGAAATAGCAAAAGAAGTGAAACCACAATTGATTATTGCTGGTGCAAGTGCTTATTCAAGAACGATTGATTTTAAGAAATTTAGAGAGATTGCTGATGAAGTAGGAGCATATTTAGTCGTCGATATGGCACATATCGCTGGTCTAGTTGCTGCAGGTGTTCATCCTTCTCCAATAGAATACGCTCATGCGGTGACATCAACAACCCATAAAACATTAAGAGGGCCACGCGGTGGAATAATTCTAACTAACAACGAAGAGATAGCAAAAAAAATAGATAGAGCAGTCTTCCCTGGAATTCAAGGAGGACCTTTAATGCATGTCATTGCTGCAAAGGCTGTAGCATTTCATGAAGCATTATCAGAATCATTTGTTGAATATCAAAAGCAAGTTGTCAAAAATGCGAAAGTATTATCTGATGAAATGACAAGATTAGGATTTAGAGTCATAAGTGGGGGTACAGATAACCATTTGATGCTTATCGATGTTAAAGGTCGTTACGGAATCACCGGAATGGATGCAGAAAATTTATTGCATAAAGTTAATATCACATGCAATAAAAATGGTGTTCCATTTGATAAAGAGAAACCCGCGTATGCGAGTGGTATTCGCCTTGGAACTCCAGCTGCAACAACAAGAGGATTTAAAGAACAAGAAATGCTTTTAGTAGCATCATTGATTAACCAAGCTATGGCAAATAGAGATAATGAAGAAAAATTAAATGAAATCAAAAACCAAGTTTTAGAACTCACAAGAAAATTTCCATTATACACGAAGGGAGTATAACAGATGATTGCAAAAACGAAATATATTCCAGATGGCAAAAAAGAACTTAAGGAATTGCCAATTCTCCATTATTTAGATGCCAATTTTCTATATTATCCCGTCACAAGTGCGAGATGTCCAGAAGGTGAAACCTGCGTAAGAGGCGGACAATTTGTCAAAATAGGTGAAGTTATAGGAACAAGAAAAGGTACATTTTTTGAACAACCTATGCACGCTACTGTCAGTGGTGAAGTTGTAGGTTATGAAAAAAGAGTTGACCAAAGTGGGAAAGTTGTTGACTGTCTCATTGTAAAAAATGATAAGAAATATAATTTTCACAGTTCCATTAAAGACAGAAGTGAAGCGGAAATCAATCAACTTACAAAAGAAGACTTTGTTACAATCGTTAAGGATGCGGGATTAGTTGGACTTGGAGGAAGTGCATTTCCTACCTATATTAAATTAGAATCAAAAGATCCTATAAACGTTGTTATTGCCAATGGTGTTGAATGTGAACCTTATCTTATCGCTGATTATAGCGTTATGATGAATTATCCTCATGAAGTTATTGAAGGCTTAATCTATGCAATGAAAGCCAGTGGCGCACCTAAGGGGATTATTGCTATTAAAAAGAAATATACTGAAATTGCTGAAAGACTCAATTTTAGTTTGAAACAATATTCAAATCATGATATCAAAGTTGTTAAAGTAGGAAACTATTACCCACAAGGTTGGGAACTTGAAATGATAAAAAATGCTGTAGGCATAAAAATTCCTCAAGGTGAACTTCTTTCAAAATACGGTGTTTTAAATTTTAACGTTTCAACGCTACAAAGTATATTTAATGCAGTAAAGAAGAGATTGCCTGTTTTAGAAAGATTATTTACAATTAGTGGTAACGGTATTCACAATTCAAGCTTTAGAGCGAGAATAGGAACGCAAATCCCTGATCTTATTGAATTAGCAGGTGGGTATAAAAATGTAGAAATTCCTAAGGTGCTCATATTAGGAGGACCCATGATGGGGGTCAACGTTACGCGAGATGACATTGTTATGACGCACACCTCAACAAGTTTAATTGTTCTTAATGAAGAAATATTTGTTGAAGAACCCTGTATTCATTGCGCATCTTGTGTCTATTCATGCCCTGTATCTATTCAACCAACACAAATCATGAATGCTTATAAGGTTAAAGATAAAGATGCACTAAAGATGTTACAGGTAAATAAATGTATAGAATGTGGACTATGTTCATTTGTATGTCCATCTAAGATTCATTTGACAGAGTATATGCGTTTAGGCAAACGCTACGCTAGTAAATAGGAGGGTAAAATATGCAAGCAATCAAACAAACGAG
>JAIPGC010000031.1 GCA_021736335.1 Acholeplasmataceae bacterium
CCAACTGCTATTGTTGGTAAAGTTGCTGCAGAAAGAGTTATCGAAGTTACTTGGGGAGCTCCATTCAATCAAAATTCATTCCCAAGATTTAGAGCTGCCGACGACCGTGATGGAGATTTAACTCCATTCGTATACGTACCAAAGGGAGCATATTCTGTACTAGACACTAGAACAGAAGGCGACTATACAATTATGTTACGTGTAGTTGACAAATGGGGCAACGTCACTGAAGAAACATTCATCTTCAGAGTCGTTAAACCAGCGTAAGGAGGCGCCAACATGAAAAAATTACTAACTATATTATTTATTTTATTTGGTATGGCAACACTTGTTGCATGTACTCCTGAAGAAGATCCAATTGATCCTATTGATCCAATTAACAATGGTGAAAGAATTGATTTTGGTGACACATTCACTCAGAAGAGTAAAATTCGTGTTTGGATTGATGATGAAAATGGCGAATATATGCAAGCAGTTATTGCAGAATTCAATAAAGTATATCCAAATATCGTTGTTGAACATCAACATATGGGTAGCGTTGACGCTCGCGAATTGCTAAAGACTTTTGGTCCTTCTGGTAATGGTGCTGACGTATTCCAATTCCCACATGACCATTTAGCTCAAGCAGTTTTAGAAGATTTGATTTACCCACTTCCAGTGGCAACTCAAACTTTACTTGCTACACGTGCTAATTCACTAGCATTACAAATTGCTACACTTACTTATGATGAAACTAATAAGTCATTTGATCCTGCAAGTCCAAACGCAGTTGAAAGACTATATGCTGTTCCAATGTCAATTGAATCTGTTGGTTTATTCTACAATACAGATTTAGTTACAACCCCAGCTGCTACTTTTGAAGCATTATTTGCTGCTGCTGATACTTGGAATGCTGCTCTTGCTAGCGATGGTTCAGGTCAAACAAATGCTCAAAAAGGTTGGTTCTATTTAGGAACTTCAAGCCATTGGGCTGACTCATACTTCATGCAACCTGTTTATTCAGCATTTGGATTCTATCCATTTGGTGATGAATTGAATGATCCAAGTGCTGTAGGATTTGAATCTACAAATGCAGTTAATGCATTAACTTGGATTAAAGACGAACTCAAACCTCGTACAACTGGTACTGGTAACCACAATTCAGTAAGTGCTGGTGCAAACTTTGAAGCTGGTAAAGTTCCATACATTATTGGTGGACCATGGAATCATGAAGCTTATCAAAATGCTGAAGGTTTAAATTATGCAGTTGCTCCAATGCCAACAATCAATGGTAATGCAACTCGTACATTTGCTGGTGCTATTATGGCTGCTGTTTACAAATATTCAAACAATAAAGAAGATGCAATCAAATTTGTTGAATTCTTGAATTCTGATATTGCTATGCAACTTCAATACGAATATAAAGGTAAATTACCAGCTCTTCAATCTGATTTGCTTGCAGATATCGAAGGTGTTAATGATAATCAATTATTAATGGATATGGCTGATCAACTTGAAACATCCGTTCCTATGCCTACTATTCCTCAAGTAACTTATTATTGGGGACCAGGCGAAACTATGCTTATTGACGTATGGAATAACGGTATTGCTCCTGCAGTAGCAGCAGCAACAGCTGAAGCTTCATATCGTACACGTGTAGGATTGACTTCATAGTAAATTTTAAAGAGTACAAATTAAATTAGATGAAGGCGGCATATTCTTGCCGCCCTCATTTGGTTTATATCACGGAGGTCTGGATGAAGATTATAAGTTATATTAAGGCTTTTTTATCAACAATCGTTTGGGGATTAGGTCAATTACTGAATGGACAGTTTTTGAAAGCCTTATTCTTTTTTGTTATTTTTGTTGGTTTTGTTGGCATTGAACTCGGAACAAGTCATTATTTTGAAGAAACAAGTGCATATGATAAATTACTAGGAAATGATTTTGGTGACTCCTGGTTTATTGATGGATTTATGCCTGAGTATCTTTACAATAATGTTCCTTATCAACCTTTTGAGGATTACTTGGATGACATTGGTGGATATGAGAATATCACCGAAGAATCATTTATCGCATTTATGGCACAGGATCTTAGGGAAAATAATCCGATCAAATATACGAATTTATCGACGAGAGTAGTTACTCTTGCAGATGAATTTGATGCTACTGGACGCATACATCTACTGCGCAAGCAACCATTATTTAAAGATGCGTCAGGTATTTTGTATGTTGAAAGAAACAAGACAGAAATAGACGGAAGTAATACAAAAGAATACGTTGAAACAACCATTTTAACTGGTGAGCTCAATGAAGATAACATCCTGTTATCAAAAGATGATCTAACACCTTTTAATAAAACTGGGGAGATTTATAGCTCATCAGGTGTTTTCTATGTAAAAGTAACTGATGACGGCATGACAAGATATATCAATTTATTAACAGGTGAAGTTAGTAGTCAGTCCAATTTGACAAGAGTTACTGTCGTTGGACCTCTCTATAATGTCAATGGAACGATTTATGAATATTTCGAGCCAGGTTTGATATATAGTTCAGTTCGTCTACAATATGAAGAAACACCTTTCTTCGAAGTATTTAGACAAGCAATGCTATATACGTATTCTGTTTCGTGGAACGAATATACAAATAACGATTATACAAGACTGATGGTCAAAGTTTTCTTAAATCTCAATCCAGAAATTATGGATTTGTTTGAAAAAGATTATAATAACTTTTTCTTTGACAAAGCAGGATTATTTGTTCGAGGTTATTGGGCAGTTGGAACTTTGGGTATCGCAAAAAAAGTAGATTTCACTGGCCATTCTGCATTAATGGATGCTATGATTGGTAATTCAAGTAGTTCATATCAATTATCTTCAAAAGTCATAGTTCTTGACTCTATACCTATTCAAGGTCATGTGTCACTCTTGCTCCTTTTAGAAGGTTTGATTGGTGTTATTTTATCTCTTGTTTTCTTTATCTTCATGTTATGGGGTATTAGAGACGCCTATAAGATTAGTGAACAGAAACGAATGAACCAAAAAGTTTTAAAGGATGTTGCTTATTTTAAAGATGTCTATGAGAGCAGTTTTGAGTATATTATTTTATCTCCAGCAATGTTCGTTTTAGCCTTTATTTCAATCATGCCGATTGTCTTTGGTTTTATCATCGCATTTACGAATATTCAAGGTAATGCATCGATGTTAGACACATTTGACTGGGTTGGTTTAGATAATTTCTTCGCCTTATTTAATTTCACTTCAGGCTTAGGATCGTCATTTGGTCAAGCATTCTGGCGTGTCTTGGGATGGACAGTTGTATGGGCAGTTTTCTCAACATTTACAGTCTTTTTTGGAGGGTTCTTCCAAGCACTTATCCTTAATAGCGAACATGTTGTATTTAGAAAATTATGGCGCACAGTTTTGATTTTACCATGGGCTATTCCAGCCTTGTTATCACAAATGGTTTTCTCAGTTATGTTCAATGAATTTGGCTTTATAAACGCATTCTTACAGGACATAGGAATTTATAATGTGCTTCATAATTTAGGTATGTTAGGAGTTAGTTTTGATAGTTTATCAGGCTTAAGCAAATTCTTGTATTTAGGTCAGGATAACATTCAATGGTTCACAAATCCATTTAATCCAACCTTCGTTAGAGCAACATTAATTGTTGTCAATATCTGGTTAGGATTCCCATATTTCATGGCTCTAATGACCGGTGTCATGACGGCAATTGATGCAACTTTATATGAAGCTGCAGATATTGATGGTGCTAACAGATTTCAAAAAATATCTCAAATTACAATGCCCCTTGTTTTATATTCAACCGCACCTATTTTGATTATGACTTTCTCAGGAAATTTTAATAACTTCGGGGTCATTTACTTTATTACAGGCGGAGGACCGAATGCTGGTCACGCCAGCAGAGGATTTGCCGGTGATACGGATATTTTGATATCATGGATCTATAAGTTGACTGTTGATTATTCAACTTATAACATGGCATCAGTTTTCTCAGTACTCATCTTCTTGTTCGTAGGTTCAGTAACAGCATGGAACCTATCAAGAACTAGAGCATTTACGGAGGACTAAGACCATGACACTATTATATTTATTAATTGCTTATCTTGTTGTTCTTGGACTACTTGTCAATATGGGTACAATCTATGATTATGCTGCGAAAAAAGGATATGAAGGCATTAAAGTTCGTTTGCGTGCACTCATTCCATTTTATGGTTATAGCTACTATAAAAAACTTGAATCACTGAGATTGATTGAAGAAGGAGAACTTGAGCACTTGTTTAGTGTTCAGATCTTAGGTAAGAGAATTGCATTATACGGTGGTTTATTGTTACTATTTATCATCATCATGGTTCCTTTATCCACAGTTTTAGTCTTATCAGTTAATAATTCGCTTTTACAAACTTTAATGACTGTCTACTTGATCATCATTTCATTTTTAATGCATCAAGGAACTGTTGTTGATTACGCAGGCAAAAAAGGATATACAGGAGTTAAGGTTGGACTTATGGGATTGATTCCAGTTTATGGATTCATCTATTACAAGAACAAACCTAAAAAACGTAACGCTTCAAAAGAAGCAATTCGAGAAGTATTTAGGTTCCCTAACATGCTTTCTAGATTCTTCGTTTATGCAGAGGTAACTTTGGTTGCTGTTGTTGTCATTGTTCCTGTTGTCTATATCTTTGGTATGGCATTCGCTAATATCAGAACAGATATTCCAAATCAGATTTGGCCAGATCAACCAACATTTGAAGCCTTCAGATACTTATTTAATGAGACAAACTTTACAACATGGTATATGAATACCTTGAGTATTGCCTTAATCAATATGTTTGTTGGTACTTTCTTAATCACAGGTGCAGCTTACGTTTTTGCAAGATTCAGTTTTAAAGGTAAAAAAGCTGGATTACTCGCAATTCTTGTTTTACAAGCTTTCCCATCATTCATGGGATTAATTGCAATGTATGTGCTGTTTTGGAAGTTTGGTTTACTAGGTCAACCACGTATGCTTTCTATCCTTTATATAGGTGGTAGCATACCAGGCAACTTATGGTTGATTAAAGGATTCTTATCACAGATTCCTAAGGATTTAGATGAATCAGCAATGATAGATGGTGCAAGCAAATTCCAGATTTTTATCAAGATCATTCTGCCACTTGCTGTTCCGATATTGACCTTCGTTGCAGTCTCAATGTTCATGGGTCCTTGGATGGATTACTTACTACCAGGTTATCTACTTAGATTTTCTCCAGCAGGAGCTCCAACTGATTATGATATCACTCAGCAATGGACACTTGCTATTGGTTTATTCCGTTTTATTAATGACCAAACCTATAGACATTACTCAGCATTTGCTGCTGGTGCTCTCTTAGTTGGTATACCAATTACCATACTTTATATGGTGTTCCAACGTTACTTAATCGAAGGTATTATGGCTGGTGCTACAAAAGGATGAGAAATCATCCTTTTTTTTTCGAATATGAAATCGGTATCATGGCATTATAAGTTGTAAATATGATAAAATAATAATGGATATTATTATAAAGGAGCATAACGATGCAAAATACAATGAAAAGCAAGGAAACCTTTAAACAGGCATTTTTAGACGGTCTAAACGAGACCTTTCATGTTGACATTAAGGATTCCACATTATACCAAAGATATACCATCCTAGCAACCTTACTTGAGGCTAGTCTAGAAGAGGATTATAATAAGACTTGTTTAACTGTCAAAGAAAAAAACTTGAAGAAGACTATTTATTTTTCTATGGAATTTTTAATGGGTAGATTGATTACAAATAACCTTCAAAACAGTGGATATTATGATACCGTTAAAGAAGCATTTAAAGAAATGGATCTAGATTTGAATGAAGTTGAGCATGCTGAAGTTGATGCAGGACTTGGTAATGGTGGTCTAGGACGACTAGCAGCTTGTTTTTTAGATTCAGCAGCATCTTTAAGATTACCTTTATACGGTAATAGTTTGAGATACCAACATGGCTTTTTCAAACAGAATGTGGTTAATCATAAACAAGTGGAATTACCTGATCCTTGGCTAGATCAACCTTTTATTTGGGAAACAAAAAAACCTCTTGAAGCAATTGACATTCCTTTGTTTGGATATGTTGAAAACACGAAACTGATTAATCCAATATGGATTAAGGCAGTACCCTATGATGTCAAAATCGTAGGTGATCAAAATCATGTGGTTACTGCTTTAAGATTGTGGTCCACTGAGCCTAGTGAAAAGCAAAATGTACAAGACGATAAATATATGGCAATGATCAAGGGTATTTCTGATTCACTTTATCCAGATGATTCCACAGATGATGGTAAAACCTTAAGACTGATGCAGTCATATGTATTTAGTGCTGCAGGTATTAAATCTGCCATCCTTGAACATAAAAACTTAGGTAGAGACATCAGACTTATTCCAGATTTTTTCACTTTCCAAATTAACGATACACATCCAACACTGATCATTCCTGAAATGATGCGCATCTTAATGGATGAAGAAAACATTGGATATGATGAAGCATGGGATATTGTTACAAGATCATGCGCTTTTACAAATCATACCATTTTATCTGAAGCATTAGAAAAATGGAATATTCAAATCTTTAGAAATCTATTGCCTCGTATTTTTGAAATCATTGCCGAAATGAATCGTCGCTTTAAGCATGTTCTTGAAGCAGATGGAAGATTTAACCGGGAACAAATGTATTTAATGGGTTTAATTGGGCAAAATCATGTTCGTATGGCACATATTTGCATTTATGGTTCATTTAGTGTCAATGGTGTTGCAGAATTACATACTGAGATCTTGAAGCATCATGAAATGAAAAATTTCTATATGCTCTATCCTCATAAGTTTAATAATAAGACCAATGGGATTACGCACCGCAGATGGTTGATTCATACCAATCACGAGCTTGTTGATATCCTTGATGAAAAAATAGGTACTGAATGGAGAAGTGATTTAAGAAAACTTGAATTACTTGATTGGATGAGATTGGATCAAGATACACAAACAAAAATTGATCAGATGAAACAAGCAAAGAAACAAGCTTTAGCTGATTATATTTATAAGGATCAAGGTGTTTTATTAGATGTCAACAGCATCTTTGATATCCAAGTCAAAAGACTTCATGAATATAAAAGACAATTGATGAATATTCTTCACATCATTTATGTTTACCAAAGACTAAAAAGTGATGCAGAATTTAAAGCTAATTATTATCCACATTCATTCATTTTTGGAGCAAAAGCAGCACCAAGCTATCAAATGGCAAAAAAAGTGATCGAATTGATTGATACTGTCAGTGATATTATCAATAATGATTCTGAAACAAATCAGTTATTAAAAGTAGTCTTCGTTAGAAATTATAATGTGACCTATGCTGAATATATTATGCCAGCAGCTGATTTATCAGAACAGATTTCTACTGCAACAAAAGAAGCAAGTGGAACTGGTAATATGAAGTTTATGATGAATGGTGCAATCACCATCGGTACATTAGATGGTGCAAATGTTGAGATCGTTGAAAAAGCTGGTATCAATAATGAAATCATTTTTGGACTAACAGCTGAAGAAGTGACCAATCTATATGCTCATAATCACTATAAACCAAGAGAAATATATGATAAAGATGATAGATTAAAGAAAGTGTTTGATATGATTAGAAAGCTTAATCCAAATCCTCAGCATTTTGATTTTATTCTCAATGCTTTGCTAAACAGTGACTATTTCCTTGTCTTAAAAGATTTCGCTTCTTATGTTGAAGCACATGAAAAAGCTAATGAAGCCTATAAGAACCGCTCATTATGGTTATCGATGTCTATCACAAATATTGCTCATTCTGGATTCTTTACATCAGATAGAACAATCATGCAATATAACAGAGAATTATGGAAAATGAAGAAGATTCAGTTTTAGAGGTAATTATATGGCAAAACAAACAGACATTCAATTAAGATCAGCACTTTTTTATCAAGTGTTTCCAAGACAACACTCAGCAACACAAAATTTTGCTGGTGTTATCGACGACCTTGACCGAATTAAGGCTTTAGGTGTTGATATACTTTATTTTCTTCCAATTCATCCGATTGGAAAAAAAGCTCGAAAAGGAGCAGAGGGTAGTCCATATTCTATCGTCGATTATTATGCTATTCATGAAAGCTATGGAACCCTAGAAGATTTTAAAAACCTTGTCAAAGTTGCACACGAAAAAGGAATGAAAGTGATGATTGATATTGTTTTTAATCATACTTCAAGAGACTCTGTTCTGGTTAAGGAAAAACCTGAATGGTTTTATAAGAATGAAAAAGGTGAGTTTGCTAATAGAATCGGTGATTGGAGTGATATCACTGACTTGGATTTCAGCTTTAGACCTGTTTGGGATTACTTAATTGATGTACTCAAATATTGGGCAGAAATTGTTGATGGATTCAGATGTGATGTTGCACCATTACTTCCTATTGACTTTTGGATTGATGCAAGAGCTGAAGTTGCAAAGATTAATCCCTATATGATTTGGTTAACTGAATCAGTTCATTATAGTTTCATTAAATATTTAAGAGATTTAGGATATGATTGCTCAAGCGATTCTCAAATGTATGAAGCATTTGATATTTGTTATGATTATGATATCTATGATCACATGAATGATTATTTAAAAGATGGCAAGAAACTATCCAAATGGTTAGAAGAAATCTATCGTCAAGAAGTTGTTTATCCTAAAAACTATGTCAAGCTTAGAAGCTTTGAAAACCATGATCAACCTAGATTGAGAAGTAAAGTCAGAGACCATGATCATTTTATTCAAATGATGACATTGATGTTTTTCATTAAAGGTTCAGCTTTCATTTACGCAGGTCAAGAGCATGAGATCAAGCATTATCCCAATCTTTTCGAAAATGATATCATCAAATGGCAAAAAGACAAGTCAGTTGAGCCATTAATTCAACAATTGGCAGCACTAAAGAAAAACCCAATTTTTGTTCTTGGAAACTATGATATGCATCACAGTGTTGATGTTGCAGTATTATCTTATACACTAAAGAATCAGTTCATGCTAGGTATTTTCAATTTAGAAAATGCAAAAGATGTCATCGTTCCTTTGGTTGACGGAAAATATACCAATATACTCAATAATGAAGTGATTAGTATAACTCATGGTAAAATAGAATTAGGTCACTATCCAGTGATAATCGATACAACGAAGGAACATAAAAAATGAGAATTTTTATTGACGGTTTGAACCTGCTTCGTGTTGAAAGTAAAGAACACATCTATCAAATCGAGTTAGATCAAAATCAAACAAACTGGTTAAAAAGCGATGGTTTTAATCAGTTTTTTTCGACCACCCATCCTATATCCTTACACCAAAATGATGTAATTACAATTAATCATCAAACATACCCATTAGAAATTGGTGTTGTTGGAATCACTAAGGAATTTGAAAAGAAATTTCGCTACTCAGGACAGCTTGGTTATGATTATCACCAGACACACACCTCATTTGCTTTGTTTTCTCCTGTAGCAAAGGAAGTTTTTATTGTTATTAATTATAAAGAATATCCGATGACCTATAGTGAACCTGTTTGGAAAGCAACAGTTCAAGGGGATTTAGAAGGTTTGACTTATTGGTATAAGATTAGATTAGTCAATGAATTTAAAAACGTTAATGATCCGTATGCAATCGCATCTGATCATCTGCATAATGTTATTATTGATTGGAACAAAACATTACCAATGATTGATTCGCCTATAAAAGTAAAAAATCCTGTAGATACAGTCATCTATGAAGGACATGTCAGAGATATGTCCATTCATCTTGATGTTGAATCAAAAGGTTTATTTGAAGGTTTGATAGAGCATAGTAAAAAACTAAATGGTACAGTGCTTCAATACATTAAAAGATTAGGAATGACGCATTTGCAGTTATTACCTGTCTTTGATTTTGAAGACGTTGACGATATTGATAAGACCAAACAGTATAATTGGGGATATAATCCAAGCCAATATTTTTGTGTTGAAGGTTGGTTTAGCAAAAATCCACAAGATCCCTATGATCGTATCAATGGATTAAAAAAAGTTGTCAACCATGCGCATCAAATCAAGCTTGGAATCAATATGGATGTCGTTTATAATCATGTTTTTGATCATCTGACTTTTCCATATGATGATATTGTGCCTGGCTACTTTTATCGCCATACGAATCATTATCACATGACACATGCTTGCTATTTGGATAATGACGTAGAAACCCGTAATTACATGGTAAGAAAGCTTATTATAGATAGCTTGAAGCATTTTGCTATTCATTATAAGATTGATGGTTTTAGATTTGATTTGATGGGTCTTTTGGATATTGAAACAATGCTTGAAATCAATCATGAGCTCAAACAAATCAATCCAAACATCATGCTTTATGGTGAAGGCTGGAATATGATCAGCGAAGTACCTGCAAAGTCACGCTCAAATATGAACAATCAAAATCAATTTTCGATGATTGGACATTTTAACGATTTTTATCGCAATACGATGAAGGGTGAACTGCATGGTCCTGGTTTAGGATATGCTATGGGAAACCAGCACCTTGCTCAAAAAGCGATGGAAGCAATCATTGGATCGCCTCATATGTTCACATCACCTAATCAGTCCCTTAATTACGTTGAATGTCATGATAATATGACATATTATGATAAAATGCTTTTATCCTGTGGATATGAAAATCCTGAATTCAAGGTTTGTCAAGATTTTGCCAATCATTTGATAGCAATCTCACAAGGTGTTCCATTCTATCATGCTGGTCAAGAATTTTATCGCTCAAAAAAAGGTATAGAAAATTCCTATAATAGTCCAGATGAGATTAATCAAATCCATTGGCATATTAAAGAGAGTGGTGTAAAAAAGCTCAAACAATTACTTAAATTGAGAAAAAAACATCCTTTGTATCGTCAAACAACATATAATAGTCAGATTAGTATTTCTAAAGAAAGACACTTAATTGTCTATCGATTGGAAAATGATAAGGAATTGCTTATTCATTACATAAAAAATACGTTTGAGATTGAAAAACTCCCACTAGATCAAGGAAAACTTGTATTTCCATCACAAAAAGCATTAACGAATGAAAAGTACATATATGTAGATAAACCAGGAATCTATATTATCCATTTTCAAAAATAAAGGAGGGATTTGATGCGCATTATATCTGATTTTGAAGTTGATGAGTTTCTATTTGGTAGATCTTCTAATCTTTTCGACATCATGGGTGCTCATTTACTCTATAATGAAAAAGGATTTGTAACAGCTACAGAATTTACTGTCTATGCTCCTAATGCCAGAGAAGTTAGATTGGTATCTGATTTTAATGGTTATGAAGGATGGAAGCATGTTTTAACTAAAATCCATCATATGGGTATCTTTAGAATCGAAATTCCAGGAAACTATGAATGGTCAACCTACAAATACGAAATTCATGCTGAAGGCGGTCGAGTACTTTATAAAGCTGACCCTTTTGGATTTTTTGCAGAAGTAAGACCTCAAACAGCATCAAAGGTTTGTGAATTAAATGGTTTTGTTTGGCATGATCAGGAATGGATGGCAAAAAAAAGACCAAGTTATGAACAACCACTATTGATCTATGAAGTGCATTTGGGATCTTGGAGAAGAAAATATGGCCAATTTAAACCATATAATGAAGTCATCGATGAATTGGTTTCATACGTTTTGGATCAAGGGTTCACTCATGTTGAATTGATGCCTATTTATGAATATCCTTTAGATGATTCATGGGGATATCAAGGCACTGGTTATTTTGCAGCTACATCAAGATTTGGTAGTCCTAAGGATCTCATGTATTTCATCGATAGGATGCATGAAAATGGTATTGGTGTCCTCATGGACTGGGTACTTGGGCACATCTGCAAAGATGCTCACGGCTTATCATTTTTTGATGGCACACCACTTTATGAGTTTAATGATAGTAAGAGAAGAGAAAATGTAACTTGGGGTACTGACAATCTAGATTTCTCAAAAGGCATTACACGAAGTTTCATGTTATCTGCTTTAACATTTTGGATGGATTATTTCCATGTAGACGGGTATCGTATTGATGCTGTCTCTAATTTAATATATTATCTTGGCAATAGAGATCATGGTGTCAATCATGATGCTATTAATTTTATCCGCCAACTTAGTTATCATCTTTTTGGAAAAGATGATCGCGTGCTTTTTATGGCAGAAGACTCAACAGATTTTCCACATGTTACACATCCTGTTGACACAGGTGGTATTGGATTCAATTATAAATGGAATATGGGATTTATGAATGATGTCTTATCTTATTTCAAAGAAGATCCCATTCATCGGAAATTTCATCATGATAAGATCACTTTTGGCTTAGTATACGCATTTAATGAGCAATTTATTCTTCCTTTTTCACATGATGAAGTTGTCCATATGAAAGGCAGTTTAGTTAACAAGATGCCTGGTGACTATTTTCAAAAGATGGCGAATTGGCGTTTACTTTTATCCTTTTGGATGACACATCCAGGTAAGAAATTATTGTTTATGGGACAAGAATTTGCTTCATTTAGTGAATGGGCATTCCAAAAAGAACTAGATTGGAATCTATTTGATTTTCCTGCACATCAACAAGCAAATCGCTTCTTTAAGGATTTAGCCCAAGTCTATCGTCATCATGATGCATTATATCAGTATGATCATCTACCGATTGGATTTGAGTGGTCAGTTGTAGATGATAGAGATCAAAGTGTATTTGCTTATATTAGAAGAAGTGACAAAGAAACATTAGTCATTGTATTGAATATGACACCTAATGTTCATGAGTTTTATGAAATTGGAGTTCCTTATCCAGGTGTATATGAAGAACTGATCAATAGTGATAAAGAAATCTACTTTGGTAGTGGTCTATATAACGGATTACCATTAAAGACATTTAAAGGAAAGAAAAATCAGTTTGATTATTATATCAAACCACAATTAGGTCCTTTGACTGGAATAATCTTAAGATATAAAAAATAAGCACTTCGCGTGAAGTGCTTTTTTTTGTCATTTGGTTGTTTCTCTTTCAATTAATTTAACATCGATAATATCATGTAAGCTTTCTAATTCAACACCACGGATGAGTCTTGTTAAGTTGATAAATGATTGTTTACCCATGAAATTCACTGATTGGTGTACTGTTGTGATGGATGGCTTCACCCATTTACTAAAAGGTGTGTCATCAAATCCTATCAATGATACATCATCAGGAACCTTTCTACCAAGCTTTTGCAAAATATTCAAGGTTGGAAATGCTAAAGTATCAGAAAACGTGAAAATGCCATCGACTTGAGGATTGTTTTTAAGGATTTCTTCAATCAACTTAACATCTGGACTAACCAAATCAAAATCGAAGATATCAGCAAACAAATCATGTTTCTTAATTTCATTTAAAAATCCTATCGTACGTTCCATTGTTGTAAGAAGAAAGGATGGTCCTCTAAATATTAAAATGTTTTTTGCACCTGTTTCAATCAATTTGGTTGCTGCTAAAGCACCACCTTTGACATTATCAGAGGTAATAGAAGGGATATTTTCATCCAAAATGTGATCAACAGTAACAACTGGGATATTGAGTTCAGCAAGTTTATCACGATTTGAAAAATTGGAAGCTATAATTAAGCCTTCAATATTGTATTGTTCAAAAAATCTCAAATATTCAAGTTCACGATCTGGATCATCTTGAGTATGACAGAACATGATTTTATATCCATAAGCTGCTGCTTGAGATTCAATACCTTCCAATAATTCACCATAAAATGAAGGACCGATATGTGGGACAATCACTCCAATAATCTTGGAACTTCTATTTGTTAAGCTACGTGCTAATTGATTAGGTATAAATCCCATATCTTCAATAATTTTATTGACTAGGATTTTTGTTTCTTCATGGACATACCCTTTTTGGTTGATGACTCTAGAAACAGTTGATACACTGACATTTGCTTTTCTTGCTACATCGCGAATGGTAGGCTTCATTAATTAAGACTCCTTTTGAAGCAATAAAAATCCATATGCTTCTATATTGATTTTATCATGAAGTCTCACTTTTTCTGATGTTAAAAGATTAATATATGTTCCAGCTATATCATTTGGCACAGTTATTTCTGTTTGATTGCCATTGTTCATCAAAACAAGAATATGATCATTTTCTTTAGTTTTTGTAAAAATCAAGATATCTGAATCGATGAAATGGTAGTCATAATCAATAAATGAAGGATGTTCTTTTCTTAATTTGATTAAGGCTTGTGTAAAAGCTTTAAAATCAAGATCTTGATCCTTAAGATCCCACAGCATACATCTTCGGTTATCAGGATCATGCTCACCAGTCAGTCCGATTTCATCACCATAATATATATTTGGTGCTCCACTTGACAAAAACATCCATAGATAACTTAATTTAACGCGTCTAGCATCGTCTTTTAAGCGTCTTTTGATGCGGATTGTATCATGGCTGCCAACAAGATTAAACATATTTTCCATGACATTTTTAGGGGTTGCAGCAAGATAAGATGTGACCATGTTTTTAAAGGTAGGTAAATCGATCTTATGTTCGAGATATTTCCATAAAGGATAACTCAAATCATAATTCATGACTGAATCTAATTGATCGCCATGAAGCCAAGGATATGAAGAATCCCAGTTTTCTCCAAGGATGAATGTATTTTGTTTAGCTTTGCGGCTGACTTTTTTGATTTGTCTTAAGAAATCATGACTGATTTCATTAGATACATCTAGTCTCCATCCATCGATATCATATTTTTCAATCCAAAATTGTATACACTCAAGTAAATGCTTTTCAGTTATTGGATTTTCTGTATTCCATTTAGGCATGAAAGGTGTGAATGCAAATGTTTTTAGGTTGAGTTCAATACCATGATAATGCGTTGGTTTTCCTAAAGCATTGAGTGGGAAATTAATGACTGGAAAATTCTCGATGAAGAAACAATCCTTATAAATACTTTTTTCTCCATGCTTGATAACATCTTGGAAAAATGGATGATCATATCCACAATGATTAAATACACCATCAAGCATAACCTTGATATTGAGCTCATGTGCTCTTTTGACCAATTGTCCAAAATCCTCATTAGTTCCAAATTGAGGGTCTATATTGAAATAATCTGTTGTGTCATATTTGTGAGCTGAGGGTGCGTGAAATATAGGTGTAAAATATATACCAGTCACACCTAATTCACTTAAGTAGGGTAGTTTCTCAATGACTCCTAAAAGATTACCTCCATAAAGTTCATTATTATGAACGGGTAATTTCCCCCATTTAAGCTGGCTTGTATTATTCTTACTATTAAAACGATCAGGAAAAATTTGATACCAAACGGTATTTTTCACCCAATCTGGTGTATGATGTAAGTCTTCATGATTAAGATAAGGGAAATTATAGTATTCACTTAGGTCGAATTGCTCATACAATTCGTTCATATTTACTATTAAACGAGCTCTTTTAGAGCCAAATAAATATTTATCAGATCCATCAATAAGAAAAAAAGCATATTTAGTTCTTAAATATGGAGGCTCAATTTCTATAAAATAGAAATCAAAATTTTCAGTTTGATATCTTTTCATCATCTCTTTTACTTCATGTTTCCAATAAGGATTACCATTCTTATCGCCATCCCAAGAAAAAGGATCACCATAAATGATGTATGCAGACATGATATCATTTTTTGCAGTTCTAAGGACAATGTGAAGCGTTTTTCTATCATAGGCATAAGAGTATTCAGATTTTGCATTATGCCATAAAGCTAATTTATTCATAAGATCACCAAAATCATTATATCATACCCCAAATTTAATAAAATATGAAACCGCTAACATTGTTTAATGCGTATCATATATATGATACAATATAAGGTGTATAGGAGTCCTAAAGATGACAAAAAAATGGTGGATGGAAAGTGTTGGCTATCAAATCTATCCGAAGAGTTTTTATGATACGAATGATGATGGCATTGGGGATTTAAATGGTATATATGAAAAACTAGATTATTTGGCATCTTTAGGTGTCAATTTGATTTGGATTTGTCCATTTTATGATTCTCCAATGGACGATAATGGTTATGATGTTCGTAACTTTTTTGATGTTGCCAAAGAGTTTGGAACTTTACATGATGTTGAAAGAATCATTGAAAGAGCACATGCTCTAGGTATGAAAGTCATACTCGACTATGTACTAAACCATACCTCAGATGAACATCCCTGGTTTATCGAGTCAAGAAGCTCAAAAGATAATCCTTATCGTGACTACTATATATGGCATGATGGAAAAGTAGTTGATGGTATTAAAGTTGAGCCAACCAATTGGGGATCTTTTTTCGGTGGTAGCTGCTGGAAGTATGATGAAACGACAGACAGTTTTTATATGAAGATTTTTTCAGATAAAATGCCAGATCTTAATTGGAAAAATGAAAAAGTACAAGAAGAAATGATTAATATTGGAAAAAAATGGTTAGAATTTGGTATTGATGGATTCAGAATTGATGCTGTATCTCATCTTGATCGTGCAGAATTCATTGATGTATCAAATACTAAGGATAAGTATCCTTTGGATTGGCATAAATTTTCCAATTTACCCAAGGTTCATGATTATCTTCAAAAGTTAAATCAGGACTTATTTAGTAAGTTTGATTGTTTGACTATTGGCGAAGTAGGTGGAGAGGCATCCATCGAATCAGGACTTAAATATGCATCCTTTAATTCTAATGAATTATCAATGGTTTTTAACTTTGATCATAACTGGTGTAATAATGGTGATGAAGTCACTGATTCTAAGAAGTTAAAAACTAATGTTGTAAACTTAAAGTCCGTATTTAACAAATGGCAAACAGCATTTAAGGATAAGGGGTGGTTACCACTTAATTGGTTAAACCACGATCAACCTCGTCTGATGACTCAATATGGAAACCATAAGTATCCACTAGAGTCAGGCAAAATGCTTGCTACAGTATTACACATGATGCGCGGTACACCATTTATTTATCAGGGTGAAGAAATCGGTATGACTAACTTTCCATTTGAGGATGTAACTCAATTTAATGATATATCTAGTAAAAATGCATATACCTATTATTTAGAAAAAGAACCTGATGATCCCGTAAAAGCACTTAAAAAAGCATCATTAAAA
>JAIPGC010000032.1 GCA_021736335.1 Acholeplasmataceae bacterium
ACTCCTAAACAGTCAAAGCTGTAATGAGATGAAACAGATCCACAGTACATTATTAGTATATTAAATTAGAACGAAAGGAGTAAAGATTTAAATATGTTTTAAGTACTAACTTAATACAGTTTAAATCTTACATGATGATGTGAAGGATATCAGTCAATCGATACCTAAAGAAGATCATGTAGAAAAAGTTTCCGGAAAATCACTTTATGTAAGTGATATTAAGATGGATCATATCTTATATGCAAAAACAGTTAGATCCATACACCCCAAAGCTAAAATTCTCAATATTGAAATCCCTGAGTTGCCCAAGGATTATTTTGTCATAGATTATCACGATGTACCTAAAGAAAACTATGTCAAAATGATTTTTAATGATTGGCCAGTTTTTGCCGAAAAACAGGTTAATTATATTGGTGAACCGATTATGCTTATTGTCGGTAAAAACAAGCAAGTCATTAATGAAATTATTGAAAAAATCAAAATTAAATATCAAGTTTTAAAGCCTACATTTGAATATCAATCCAGTGTCATTCATAAGAGCTTTAAAAAAGGTGATATCAAAAAAGCTTTTTCAAAGCCATTCAAGACCATATCTTATACATATGAAACAGGATACCAAGAACAAGCTTATATTGAGCCTCAAGGGTTTATAGTCTATCCTGAAGCTGATGGGAAGATTACTTTAATTGGATCAATTCAGTGCCCATATTATGTTAAGAATGCTGTAGTAAATACACTAGGATGCCCAGATGATAAGGTTCGAGTCATTCAACCTTCGGTTGGTGGCGCATTTGGTGGAAAAGAAGAATTTCCTTCAGTGATGGCATGCCAATTAGCTGTTGCTGTTCATAAAATAAAACAACCAATCAAGATGATTTTTGAGCGCGAAGAAGACATGGAAAATACAACCAAACGTCATCCCTCAAAAATCACACTATCTGCTGCCGTTGATAAAGATTATCGAATTCAGGGATTAAAAGCACATGTATCTTTGGATAGTGGTGCATATATTGGTTTAAGTGGTGTTGTACTCGCTCGAGCAATGATTGCTTCAACGTCAGCCTATACGATAGACCATCTTGATATCACAGGAGATGTTTATGAAACCAATACAGTACCCAATGGTGCATTTAGAGGTTTTGGCGCACCACAAATGATTTTTGCTATTGAAATGCTCATCCATCACATAGCAAAAGATCTCAATATTGATCCTTTCTCATTGAGATTAGCACATCTTGCCAAACAAGGAGACAAAACATCAACCAGTGGTATTTTTAGGGATCCAATTATCATGGAAAAAATGATAGAAAAAGCAACAGAAATATCATCTTATCATGAAAAAGTTAAGGCATATCAAGATCCTCAAATATGGAAGGGGGTTGGGATGAGTTGGTTTTTACATGGATGTGGTTTTACTGGTAGTGGTGAAAGCACACACATCAATGCTAAAGTTAAATTAAGAAAAGATTCAAATGATCATGTTTATTTGCTTGTAGCTGCAGTTGACATGGGGCAAGGAGCAAAGACATCTTTAAAAAAGATTGTCGTTCAAACCCTAAGATGTGAAGCGAAGAACGTATCATTTGATAATCCGGATACAGATTATATTTTAGATTCTGGACCTACGGTTGCATCAAGAACAACGATGATTGTCGGAGGCCTTTTAGCACGAGCTGCTTTAAAGCTTAAACAAACATGGATTGATGGCAAAGAAATGGAAGTTATCGAACAATATCAGCAGCCTGAATATATCAAATGGGATGAAGAAACCATGATTGGTGATGCCTATCCAGCATATTCATGGGGTGTCAATATTGTTGAAGTTGAAGTATCACCTGTAACCTATCAAACACAAGTCAAAGGTATATGGAGTGTCTATGATGTAGGTAAAGCAATCGATGATCGACTTGTTTTAGGACAAGCTGATGGTGGTATTGCTCAGGGTGTAGCCTACGGCTATTTAGAGGTTATGAAGCACGAACAAGGAAAACTAAGACAAAAAACAATGACAGACTACATCATACCAACATCTGTTGATATGGCAAAGACGGAGACTGTTATTATGGAAAATCCTTATATTTTAGGTCCATATGGAGCTAAAGGTGTTGGAGAACTGACTTTAGTTGGTGGTGCACCTGCTGTAGCACTTGCAATCGAACAAGCTATCAACAAAAAAATACATAAAATACCAGCAACACCGGAATACATAATGGAGTTGATCAAATCATGATTAAATTTAATTTAAATGGAAAAGACGTAGAAGTGAATCTTGATCCAAGCAGTCGTTTGCTTGATGTCCTTAGAAATCATTTTAATTTAACAGGACCAAAAGAGGGCTGTGGAGAAGGAGAATGTGGTGCATGTGCAGTTCTTGTTGATGGATGCATCATCCACAGCTGTTGTTTTCCTTTAGCTAATGTCAATGAAAAAGAAGTGGTAACAATTGAAGGTTTCTCAACAACAAAAAGATATCAAACCTTAGCCCAAAGCATGCTTGAAGAAGGTGGGTCTCAATGTGGCATTTGCACACCAGGTATGATGATTGCTGCAGAAAGCCTGCTCAATCAAAATCCTAAGCCCACTGATGAAGAAATCAGAATTGGCATATCAGGTAATCTGTGTCGCTGCACAGGGTATAACATGATTGTTAAAGCCATTCAATTAGCAGCAAAGAAAGGTGATGGATTATGGTAAAACACGTGATTCCTAAAAACCTTCAAGAAGCTCTTAACTATTTATATACCAGTGATTATCATGTGATTGCTGGTGGAACAGATTTAATGATTCAAAAACGAAATACGGCTGACCTTCCTCCACTTTTCAATACGAATATGATTTACCTTTTTAACCTAGAAGAATTGAAATATGTGATTAAAGAAGAAACACAGATTAGGATTGGGTCTATGACATCACTTGAGACATTGCTTCATCATGAGGATATACCTCAACTGCTTAAAGATGTCATTAAAGAAATGGCTTCTCCAGGTATTAGAAATATGGCAACATTGGCAGGTAACATTGCCAATGCATCTCCTGCAGGAGATAGTTTAGTCGCTCTTTATTTATTAGATGCTCTTGTTGTCCTATCAAGTGTTAATCAAAATCGGTATCTACCTATCGAAAAAGTGATTGTAGGTCCAAGAAAGACCGTGATTCAAAACAATGAATTAATTAAAGAAATTGTTATTCCAATCACCACTTTTTCCAAGACTTCTTGGGTTAAAGTGGGAGGAAGACTTGCAGATGCGATTTCAAAGGTTTCATTTGCTGGTGCCGTGACTGTTGAAGATGGTCGCATCACTGATTTTAGAATCGCACTTGGTGCTGTCTATATGACTGTCATTCGTAATCGTTCAATAGAAAAGATGTATAAGAAATTAAGTGTCGATTCATTTAAAAAAATGACACCTAATATATTAGACCAATATCAGGAATTGATTAAACCTATTGATGACCAAAGATCGAACAAAGCATATAGAATGCAAGTCGCATTAAACATAATTAAGGATTTTATTGACAAAATATGACGAGGTGGTGACTTATGGATTACAAGAGAATCATGAAGATTGCCAGAGGAGAAATAAAACCTGAACTGGTGCTTAAGAATGCAAAGATCATTAATGTATATAGTGGTGAAATCGAATTAGGAGATATTGCTATTGATCATGGGAAAATTGTAGGCATAGGTTCTTATCAAGGTGAAAAAGAACATGATGTCAATTTCAGATTCGTATCTCCTGGACTGATTGATGGACATGTACATATTGAATCTTCAATGCTCACACCTCCTGGATTTGCAAGAATTGTAGTTCCTAAAGGAACAACAACAATTATTGCTGATCCACATGAAATAGCAAACGTGTCAGGTTCTAAAGGCATACAATTCATGCTTGATAATAGTGAGAATATCCCTTTAAATGTCTATATGATGATCCCCTCATGTGTACCTGCAACAAAGGAAGAAAATAGTGGAGCGAAGATATCAGTCAAAGACATTGAATCTTTTATGGGACATCCTAGAGTCATTGGATTAGGCGAAGTGATGGATTATCCATCTGTCATCTTTGGTGATGATGAAATTCACGAAAAAATTGAATTAATGAGAAAACATATCATTGATGGACACATGCCTGATGTGATCGGAAACGATTTAAATGCCTATATCGCAGCTGGAGTCATGACCGATCATGAATGTACTCAAATTGAATCCATGATTGCAAGAATCAGAAGAGGCATGTATGTTCACTTGCGTGAAGGATCGCAAACAAGAAACACAAGAGCATTGCTTAAGGGACTCAATAAAGAAAATCTTGATCGCGTGCTTTTCTGTACAGATGACAAACATCCATTTGATATCAAAGAAGAGGGACATATCAATTTTAACGTCAATTTAGCAATTGCCGCAGGAATCAATCCAATTGATGCCATCAAGATGGCAACTCTTAATGCTGCAACTTGTTATAAGTTATCCAATGTTGGAGGGATTGCTCCAGGAAAAGATGCTGACTTATTTATCTTTGATGATTTGTACAATATAGAACCAGATATCGTTTACTTCAAAGGTGAGATTGTAGCAAAACATGGAGAACCATTATTTGAAGCTCATACAGACATTCCCAAAGAAGTGATTCATACGGTACATTTAGAAAAGAATCTTTCTTTTAAATTAAAACTAAAAGGTCCCTTGGTTCGTGTGATTGGACTCATACATAACAATATAACGACAAAAGAATATTTAAGAAAAGTCAAAATAGAAAACAATGAATTTGTCTATGATCCAAATGTTGACATTCTAAAACTTGCAGTCATAGAACGTCACCATCAAACAGGTAACATCGGACTTGGACTTGTAGAAGGATTTGGAATAAAAAATGGAGCATTGGCAATGACAATTGCCCATGATTCTCATAATCTTATCATCTTAGGATCTTCTGATGAAGATATGAGGATAGCTGCAAAGAAGATAGAAGAAATCCAAGGTGGTATCGTTTTAGTTCAAAATGGTCGTGTGACTGAGTATCTCGAACTTGAGGTTGGAGGTATTATGACAGCACACTCTGAAACACTTGTACAAGAAACACTCCTTAATATGAAACGTAAAATTCAAAAAATGGGATTGAATAGTGAAGTTGATGATCCATTTATTTCTTTAGCATTTCTTGCACTCCCAGTCATTCCTAAATTGAAACTTACAGATCGAGGGTTATTTGATGTTGATCTATTTAAAATTGTAAGCATAAATATAGATGAGAAGGTGTCAAATTGAGTTTTGTCAAACAATTCAGATGTACAGTTTGTAATCAAGCAATCGAATATAAAGAAGATACGATGACATGTCCTTTTTGTGGAGAAAAAGGCATTTTGGATATTGAATACGATTATGAGGCGATGAAAAAGTTTGTTGATAAAAACTTTTTCAAGCACTCAGATGATTTTTCTATGTGGCGATATTATCCTATGCTTCCAATAGATAAAAAGCATGCTAGTCAAATGCTAAAAATTGGATGGACACCGTTATATCATGCAAAAAGACTTGAAAAGAGTCTGGGAATAAGTGCTTTATACATCAAGGATGAAGGTGTGAATCCAAGTGCATCCCTTAAGGATCGAGCAAGTGGAATCGCTGTGCTTAAGGCACTAGAGCTTGGATATCATACGGTTTCTTGCAGTTCAACTGGCAATGCAGCATCAAGTCTTGCTTGCCATGCTGCACACATGGGACTAAAAAGTGTGATCTTCGTTCCTAAAAGAGCACCAATTGGGAAGCTCAATCAACTCTTGATTTATGGAGCTAACGTCATCAGTGTTGATGGCGATTATAAGGATACATTTCAACTATCAAAATTAGCAATTGAGCACTATGGCTGGTATAATAGAAATGCTGCAATCAATCCAAATCTAGTTGAAGGTAAAAAGACAGTAGCATTAGAAATCGCTGAACAGCTCAATTTCAATCCAACAGATTGGGTTTGTGTATCAGTTGGTGATGGCTGTACTATCGCTGGTGTCTATAAAGGTTTTTATGACCTATACCAATTAGGACTTATTAATAAAATACCAAGATTATTAGGTATACAAAGTACTGGATGCTCTCCATTTGTTGATGCATACATAACTTCTAAACCTCTAAAAGAAGCAGATGAAAATACAATAGCTGATAGTATTTCAGTGGGTATCCCAAGAAACCCTATCAAAGCACAACGTGCAGTATTAGAATCAAATGGTGCATTTCTTGCTGTGACTGATGATCATATTTTAAAGAGCATGAAAAAGCTTGGAAGCAAAGAAGGCATCTTTGGCGAACCTGCAGGAGTGACAGCTCTAGCAGGATTAGAAGAGGCACTTAAAAATGGCGTTATTAAGCCAAATGAATCTGTAACTATCATCATGACAGGTCATGGATTAAAAGACCCAATTAATGCACAAAAAGCCGTCAAAGCTCCAGTGCTGCTTAAACCAAAACTCGAAGATTTAAAACAATACATGAAAGAAAAAGGAGATAAAAAACATGCCTAAAGTACCATTTGGACCTACCTATGATGAAATGTTGTATCCAAATCATATAGATCCTGCAGTAAGAAAACAAGCTCTTTATGCTATAAATGACGAATTGGATCCAATCAATTTATTTAATATTACATGGAAGAACGAAAAGAATGAAGTCAACAAGATTGTCTTGCCAAAAGCATTGACAGGAGTTGATGCGAATATCATTGTAATGCTTGGTAGATATTTTCCATCTGGATCACATAAGGTAGGACCAGCCTATTCAACGCTCATTGAAGGGTGTGTAGATAAGGATATCATTCCTGAGAAACATACAATCTTAGGACCATCTACAGGAAATTTTGGTATTGGTGTATCTTATATTTGTAATTTAATGAAATATGATGCAATCGTTATTATGCCAGATAATATGAGCAAGGAAAGATATGACAGAATTCAAAGATATGGAGCAAAATTGGATTTGACTCCAGGAACAGAATCAGATGTTATTTTAACCTTGCAACGCACATATGAACTTAAGAAAAATCCTAATTATCGATCACTTGCTCAATTTGAATTACTTCCTAACTATAGATTCCATCGTCATGTCACCGGAAACAGTGCTATTGAAGCTGTTAAAGGTATTGGAAATGGAAGAATTGCATGTTTCACATCTGCTCCAGGCAGTGCAGGAACACTAGCAGCTGGAGATCAGATTAAAGTTGCTTTTCCTGAAGCTAAGGTTGTTGCATTAGAACCTTATGAATGTTCAACATTAATGAATGGTGGTGTTGGACAGCATCGTATCGAGGGTATTGGAGATAAGATGTGTACTTTAATTCATAATGTGTTGACTACAGATTTTGTTGCACTAATCGAAGATGAAGATTCAGTTAGAGGCTTAAAAATCATTCATGATGCACCACATATCTTAGTTGAATATGGTGTTGATCCCAAAGTAGCAGAAAGCTTAAGAGATATCTTTGGTGTATCTACGATATGTAATATTTTAGGTGCAATCAAAATGGCAAAATACTTAAAGCTTGGTGTTAATGATAATGTTGTTACAGTAGCAACTGATGGTTTTGATCGGTATAACAGTGTGATAGAAAACCTAGATCAAAGAGTGCTTGAAACAGAAGATTTCGTCTTAAGACGTTGGTTTAGAGATATCTTCTTAAAAGTTGATACACAAAATGTTGATGATTTAAGAAGCATGGAGAAAAAAGAAAGACTATTCAAACAAAAAGAGCATGATTGGCTGAGATTTGATTACTCTATCGATTACTTGAATCAGATGAGACATATGAAATTTTGGGATGATGAATATGCACTCATCGCTCATTATGATCAATTAATTACAAAGAAAAGAGGCAAGGAACTATAATGAATATTCCATTTGCAGATATTCTAAAAAAAGCACAATCTTATGAAAAAGAAATGACACGTTTCTTAAGAGATATGGTAAAAATCCCAAGCGAATCATCTGAAGAAAAAGATGTCATTCTTCGAATTAAAGAAGAAATGATCAAAGTTGGATTTGATTCCGTCTCAATTGACCCTATGGGTAATCTATTTGGTAAGATTGGTCACGGCAAGCACTTGATTGCGATGGACGGACACATCGATACCGTAGGTATAGGTGAAATCAAGAACTGGACATTTGATCCTTATATCGGGTATGAAGACGATGAGACCATTGGCGGTAGAGGAACCTCTGACCAAGAAGGTGGTATGGCATCGATGGTATATGCTGGAAAAATCATTAAAGATTTAAAACTAGAAGATGATTATACTTTATTAATTACAGCAACTGTTCAAGAAGAAGATTGTGATGGATTATGCTGGCAATATATTATTGAAGAAGACAAAGTGACTCCTGAATTTGTAGTCATTACCGAACCAACATCATGTAGAATCTATAGAGGGCATCGTGGACGTATGGAAATTAAGGTTTCTACACATGGTATTAGTTGCCACGGGTCTGCACCTGAACGCGGTGATAATGCGATTTTTAAGATGGCACCTATCTTACTAGAAATTAAAGAATTAAATAACAGACTTAAAAATGATCCTTTCTTAGGAAAAGGAACAATGACAGTCAGTCAAGTCTATTTCAGTTCACCTTCTAGATGTGCTGTTGCTGATGGTTGCTCTATTTCGATTGATAGAAGATTAACTCATGGTGAAACATATCTTTCAGCTCTAGAAGAAATTAGGGATTTACCTTCAGTAAAAGCTGCTAAAGCTATTGTTGAGATGTATACCTATGAAAGACCAGCTTATACAGGACTTGTTTATCCAACACAATCTTACTTTCCAACATGGGTTTTAGAAGAAGATCATGTTGTATGCCAATCAACTGTTGAAGCTTATCAGAAATTATTTGGAAAAGATCCAATTGTTGACAAATGGACATTCTCAACCAATGGTGTTTCGATTATGGGAAGACACGGTATCCCTTGTATCGGCTTTGGACCAGGCCATGAAGAAGAAGCTCATGCACCAAACGAAAAGACTTGGAAAAAGGATTTAATTGAAGCATGCGCTATGTATGCAGCAATACCACTGATGTATTTAAAGCACATTAAAAAGGAGAAATAAAATGGAACCACTATTTAAAGGAAAACACTTCATTACATTAGAAGAATGGACAAATGAAGAAATAGATCAATTATTAGAAGTATCAAAAGAACTTAAAAGAAAATTCTTAAACAATGAACCTACACCTTATTTAACTAATAAAACAGCATTCTTAATGTTCTTTGAAGCATCTACAAGAACAAGAAACTCAATGGAAGCTGGTATTGCTCATCTTGGAGGTCATGGAACATTCCTTGACACGTCCACGATGCAAATTTCACATGGTGAAAGTGCTAAGGATACTGCAGTCATTCTTTCATCATATGGTCATGGTATTGCTTGCAGATATTGCAACTGGGGTATAGGTAATAAGTACATTCGTGAAATGGCAGCTCATTCTACAGTGCCCATTATGAATCTTCAATGTGATATTTATCACCCTATGCAAGGTTTAGCTGATTTAATGACCATCCAAGAAGTTGCAAGAACAACAAAAAATCTTAAAATTTCAATCATTTGGGCTTATGCAAAGAGTCATAAGAAACCTATTAGTGTTCCTCTAACACAAATCTTATTATTCCCAAGATATGGCATGGATGTGACACTTGCTTATCCAAAGGGTTATGATCTACCTGTTTGGGCAATCGAAAAAGCAAAACAAAATGCTAAAGAGCATGGCGGATCATTTAAGATTACTCATGATATGGAAGAAGCATTTAAAGGTGCTGATGTCGTTATTCCTAAAAATTGGGGAAGCTGGGTGAATAATCAATCAACTGCAGTCATTGATGACCTTCTAGAATCTTATAAGAGTTGGAAATGCACTGAAGATATGATTAAACTTGCTAGTCCAAATGTTTATTACATGCATGCTCTACCTGCTGATCGTGGTAATGAGGTTGAAGACTCAGTCATTGATGGCAAGCATTCAATTGTTTATCAAGAAGCTGAAAACCGTTTGCATACTGCAAAAGCAGTTATGGCAATGACCATGGGTAATAAATAATCTTAAAAAATAGATTAACAACAAAAAGAGTAACACATTGATTATATTTAATATAGGGTGATCATCTATGAAGAAAAAAGCAATACTAATTTCAATGTATCTTGTAACATTACTATCATTGCTATATACAATTGGTTCCTTGATTGTTGGATCTGTTTTAATAGGGTTGTTTAATAAGGATTATAGCAATCCAGATGACTACACAACAGAAACAATAATCATTGGTTCGATAGATTATGGTGCTGATTACATTTGCTTGGAAAGTAATGATGTAGATCAATATCAGCAATTTATGCTTGAAGGTAGTAATTATGACTTTGTAATCAATAACGACATAGAAAGTACACTTAGTGTTGGTGATCAAATCATGATAACCTATGGTCCTAAAGGATTTGGTGATTCATTTGATTATCCGATTGTAATGCTTGAAAAAGCAAGTACAACTTTACTGGATTATGAGACTGGTTTTAATAATCTAAATGAAATTAGTGAACTCGTACAAAAATCTTTTTATTCCAGTTTGATGGTTCCTCTTGGCGCATTATTTCTTTCTCTTTCGGGAAGCATCTATATAACAATTCGCTATATTAAATCCAATAAATAGAAAAAATTAAAAAAAAGATATCTGAGTGTTGCTTCAGATATCTTTTCATTTAATAAATTGTTTTTTCCTTGTTTTTATATTCTTGGAATAAATCTAAACATTGTTCCCTAAGCTTTTCAGTAAGTACCAATACTTTTTTGTCAGGATAATCATCTCGAATGAAACGATAAATGAAATCATCCCTAAAACCTATAGCTTCCGCATCCTTGGGTCTACATCCATAAATGACATGCTTAATGTTTGCCCATATGGTAGCCCCTAAGCACATAGGACAAGGATATGCTGTTGTAACTAATGTGCATCCTGTTAAATCATGTGTTCCTAATTTTTCTCCAGCCATTCTGATGGCATTCATTTCAGCATGTGCTGTAGGATCGTGATCTTTTAAAACTGAGTTTGATGCCACAGATATAATCTTACCGTTACTATCTATAATTGCAGCCCCAAAAGGACCACCAACATCAGCATTCATTGTTTTTTTAGCTTCGGCGATTGCTTTGTCCATAACATCCTTGATTCGAGTGTCATTGTTCATGCATAAACCTCTCTTTAATCAAAAATTGTAAACGTGTCTTTGACTAAATTATATACTTTTTTTGTGGAATATTCAAACTTTCTTGAAAATTAAAAAAAGACTCTGAATATATGATTCAAAGTCTTCATTAAGATTTATGCTAGAACAGTAACTTTCTTGTACATAAGCACTGTGAATAAATCGACAATCCATAGAATAGCCCATCCGGTTGCTATCCAAACAATGCCAGCTAATATTAAAACATTATCTCTTTTGTCAATGCCTTTGACTAATCGGTATATGCCCCAAAGAAAATCTAAACCAGGTAATGCGAAAATGAGTTTAATAATCCAAGGTAAATCATCGTAACCTTTAATTAAATCTTTCATATGTATCTCCTTTGTATTTTTATACTATAAGTATACAATTTTATTGAAGAAAGCACAACATTTTATGATGCTTTCATTCTTTTGTTCATCTATCGGTTCAAAATCCATTGACAGCGCTTTCATAAATCGTTTATAATGGATGTAGAGTATTACAGAGGTGCAATCTATTGGGTACTTAAATCGTGATGAGAAGTTGGACATTCGAACGATTTTTGGAAGGCATAGATTGCCGAAAGTCTAAAGATGTCCAATCTTTACACTTGATAATTGAAGGCACGCTTCAATTATTGCCATTAATTGATAATGGAGAGCTGTTATGATAACAGGTCTCTTTATTTTTGTGTGGAAAGGGAAAAAAATATGATAAAAAACATGCGTATTGGTGATCAAAGATCTTATGATCGAATGATTTCAAGTGAAGATGTTCGCAAATTTGGCGAACTCTCTTGGGATATGAATGACGCTCATTTTAATGCGGAGTATGCGAGCACAACTATTTTTAAAAAACCTATTGTACATGGTATGCTGATTGGATCTTTATTCAGTAAGATTTTTGGGATGGAATATCCTGGTATTGGGACCATTTATTGTTCTCAGTCCTTAAAGTTCTTAAAACCCATATATCCAGATACTTTGATACATGTTGTTGTTACAGTAAAAGAAATCGTACTAGAAAAAAATAGAGTCATTTTCACAACAGAAGTCTTTAATGACAAGGGTGAATGCGCGCTTACAGGTGAAGCGATGCTCATGCCAAGAAAGGAAGAACTACATGAATAAATGGATTGATAAAGCTAAATTTCAATCACTGATTGAAGACAACCAATCGATTATGGTCGGTGGATTTTTAACATGTGGAACACCAGAAAAACTGATTGACTGGATCGTAGAAACCAATGTAAAAGATTTATTGATTATATGTAATGATGCGGGTTATCCTGATAAAGGCGTCGGCAAATTGATTGCTAACAATCAAGTTAAAAAACTTATTGCATCACATATAGGTACAAATCCATATGCTGGGAAATTAATGAGTGAAGGACAATTAGAGATTCATTTAATTCCTCAAGGCACCTTAATAGAACAAATAAGAGCCTATGGTGCTGGTCTTGGTGGCATATTAACACCAGTTGGTATAAAAACAATAGTTGAAGAAGGCAAACAAGTCATGACATTATCAGGAAAAGAATATTTACTTGAAGAACCCATAGGAGCAGATATTGCATTAGTTAATGCATATTACTCGGATCATTTAGGTAACTTGACATATTCAAAGACAGCAAGAAATTTTAATCCAATCATTGCCCTTTCTGCAAAAAAAGTTATTGCTCTTATAGATCAAAAAGTAAAATCAATAGATCCAGAAACTGTGATTACACCACATACATTCATTCATTATTTAGTCGGAGGTGAAAATCTTGGATAATATCAAAGAGATTATTGCAAAACGTGTTGCAAAGGAATTAAATGATGGCGATTTAGTTAATTTAGGTATTGGAGTTCCATCACTTGTAGCAAATTATATTCCAGCAGATCTTGAAGTTTTTCTGCAAAGTGAAAATGGAATCATTGGTTTAGGTCCTCTTGCAAATGAGGATGAGATTGATATCAATCTTACCAATCCAAGCGGGCAGTATGCGACGATTAAAGAAAATGGTTCATATTTTGACACCGCATTCTCATTTATTATCATTCGTGGAGGACACCTTGATTTAACTGTATTAGGAACACTTGAAGTTGATGAAGAGGGATCCATGGCGTCATGGATTATTCCGGGGAAACTTGTTCCTGGTATGGGTGGATCGATGGATTTAGTCACTGGAGCAAAAAAAGTCATTATAGCAACCACACATACAAATAAAGGGATTCCTAAAATTAAGAAAAGATGTTCATTGCCACTGACTGCATATCAAGTAGTTGATATGATAGTTACTGAGATGGCAGTCATCGAAGTGAAAAAAGATGGATTGCATTTGATTGAAAGACACCCAGATGTTTCAATAGAAGAAATCATAGCTGCAACAGAGGCGACACTCATCTTTGATGAAGTGAAAATTATGGAGGTATAAAAATGCAAAAAGTTATGCATAGATTAAGACTTAGTCAGCAAGATGCTCATTATGGAGGAAATCTTGTTGATGGGGCAAAAATAGTTGCTTTATTCGGAGATGTAGCAACTGAACTTTTAATTTTATTGGATGGAGATGAAGGCTTATTTAGAGCATATGAAAAGATAGATTTTCTTGCTCCACTATATGCCGGAGATTTCATTGAAGTGACTGGGGAATTGATTCATATTGGGACTACTTCACGGAAAATGCATTTCACATGTCATAAAGTCATTAATGCTCGCCCGGATATCAATCCTAGTGCTGCTGATGCATTGGTTCATCATATTCTAACTACTGAAGCCATTGGAACATGCATCGTTCCAAAGGAAAAAATGAGAAAAAAGCATGAATAAGCTCATTATTACCTGTGCGATATCAGGTGCTGAAGTTACAAAACAAGACAACAGTTTTGTACCTTATACCATAGAAGAAACAGCACAAGAAGCCTATGAAGCCTACAAGGCAGGTGCTGCGGTCATTCATTTGCATGTCAGAAATGATGATGGATCACCTACTCAAGACAAACAAAGATATCAACAAGCCATAAACGCGATTAAAGAAAGATGCCCTGATGTAATCATTCAACCATCAACAGGTGGTGCTCTAGGTATGTCAAGAGATGAAAGATTGCAGCCAACTGAGCTTTCTATAGAAATGGCAACTCTTGATTGTGGAACATTGAATTTTGGTGGAGATGATATTTTTGTGAATACTGAAAATGATATTAAGTATTTTGCACAAATCATGAAAGAAAAAGATATTTCTCCTGAATTGGAATGTTTTGAAAAAGGTCATATTGATATGGTCTTAAGATTATATAAAAAAGGATTTATCCATGCACCATTGCATTTTAGTTTTGTATTAGGCGTGAATGGTGGCATGACAGGAGAGGAAAGAGATTTTCACTTTTTAAGAGAAAGCATTCCTGCAGATGCTACATTCAGTGTCGCAGGCATTGGAAGATATGAGTTTCCACTTGCTGATCTTTCGATCAGATATGGTGGACACGTCCGTGTAGGTCTAGAAGACAACATCTATTTATCTAAAGGTGTTCTTGCTCAAGGGAATAAGGAACTTGTTGCAAAGGTCGTAGAGATGGCTAAATTATACAATAGGGAAATAGCTACCCCACAAGAAGCTAGACAGATATTAAATCTCAAGGAGAAAAACAAATGAAAAAATTATGTAAGTATGGAACACATCGCGTTATCGAACCTGTAGGCATTCTGCCACAGGCAGCATTGATTATTGATTCAACACCTGTTTGCTATGACAACGAATGCTTAATTGAAGTTGACACATTAAACATTGATTCTGCATCTTTTCATCAAATCAAAGAAGCATGCAATCAAGATGTTGAACTCATGAAGGAAATGATTTTAAGTATTGTTAAAAAGCAAGGTAAAATGCAAAATCCAGTAACAAAAAGCGGTGGTATGCTTATTGGGACTGTTAAAGAAACAGGTAAAGATTTTTCTGGGAAGGACTTAAAACCTGGTGTTAAATTAGCAACTTTGGTGTCATTGTCGCTCACCCCTCTTCACATTGAAGAAATCATATCAATCAATATTACAAATGAACAAGTAAAAATTAAAGGTCAAGCCATTTTATTTGATTCAGGTATTTATGCAGTGATTCCTAATGATCTTGATGAAAAATTCGTACTTGCTGCACTTGATGTAGCTGGTGCTCCAGCTCAAGTTAGAAAATTAGCTAAGCTTAATGATACGGTTTTTATCATTGGAGCTAATGGTAAGAGTGGCATGTTGTGTGCACTTGAAGCGAAGAATCAAGTGGGACCAAAGGGTAGAGTCATTGGTCTTGTTCGCAAACAAGAACAAGTTGAAGCTTTAGAATCACTTCATTTGTTTGACACAATCATTGTTGAAAGTGCAACCAATAGTATTGAAGTCTATGAAGCCTTATCCAAAGTGACGAATGGCGAACTCGCTGATTTAACGATTAATGTCGTTAATACTGAAAATACAGAAATGACATCTATTCTATGTACAAAAGAGCTAGGTATTGTCTATTTCTTCTCCATGGCAACATCATTTACTAAAGCTGCACTTGGAGCTGAAGGTATTGGCAAAGATATCACGATGATTATTGGTAATGGATATACTAAGAATCACGCAAATATTACATTAGAAATCTTAAGAGGAAATAAGCAATTATTCGAATTGTTCATGTCACGTTACGCCTAGGAGGCATATATGAAAACAATTTTAAATGAAAAGCATTTGGAAAGAAGAAAGTTACTGTTCGGATCTGTTTCAGATGAAAACTGGAATGATTGGAAATGGCAAACCTCTAACCGAATCAAGTCGGCTAAAGATTTAAAGAAATATATCAATTTAACCCAAGATGAAGAGGATACTATTCTCAATATTCTTGGTCATTTACGTATGGCAATTACACCATACTATTTGACGTTAATTGATCCTCTAAATCCAGATTGTCCAATTAGAGCTCAAGCAATTCCTTTTGGAAGTGAATTAATCACAGGGAAAAATGATTTATTTGATCCTTTAGCTGAAGATCATGATTCACCAGTTCCTGGATTAACACATCGTTATCCTGATCGTGTATTGTTTCTGATTACAGACATGTGCTCAGTCTATTGCAGACATTGCACAAGAAGAAGATTCGCAGGAACTAAGGATGCTGAACTTAAGATTGAACAAATCAATCATGCAATTGATTATATTAGGGAACATGAAGAAGTTACCGATGTCTTATTAAGCGGTGGTGATGCATTCATGGCTAGTGATGAAAGAATCGAATATATCTTAAAGAAACTCAGAGAAATCGATCATGTTCAAGTGATTCGGTTTGGCACAAGAACGCCAATTGTCATGCCTCAAAGAGTAACCGAAAAACTTGTGAATATGCTAAAAAAATATCATCCAATATGGGTGAATACACATTTTAACCATCCAGATGAGTTAACACCTGAAAGTAAAAAAGCAATTGATTTACTTGCTGATGCAGGGATCCCTGTGGGTAATCAAAGTGTTTTACTTAGAGGAGTCAATGATTGTGTTCACATCATGAGAAAACT
>JAIPGC010000033.1 GCA_021736335.1 Acholeplasmataceae bacterium
GAGATTAAATCATGAGTAGTATTGCTAGAAAATTAGTTTTATCAGTAGTAGCGGTAGTCTTATCAGTGCTTGCATTCGGTACGACAACATTTGCGTGGTTCACGATTACAAACGTTTCAGAGGTTCAACCCTTTGAATCTGACATTGTAACCGATAATGGTATTGAAGTATCCCTTGATGGTTCAACATGGGTCACATCATTAACAACAGAAATGATTGATGCTTATATTGCAGCACAATATCCAAGTGGATTTGTATTCAATCATGTGACAACAACAACTGGTCACTCTAACTTCAGTACATTAGGTACACTTGGTGTAACAGACGATGGTACAGCATCAGTTCTTAGAATCAATTTATTATTTAGATCAAATAATGCAAATGCCATTGAATGGACAGATGTCTCATTAACAGGTACAACAGCTTCATGGACTTCAGATGTGTCTTTTACAAGATCATCAGATGTTATTGGTGGTAGTCCAGTTGTTTCAGGTGGCTCGATTGCAGTTAATCCTGCAAATGCAATGCGTATTTCTGTCTTAGGAAATCATGCATCTGATGCAGTTGTTGTTTATGAACTTCCAGATGGTGATAATGCTGGTGCATATAACTCAGCTCTTGGTGGTGATGGTGCAACTCCAGTGGACTTTAGTAATCTTGGTGTTGGTGATGCTGGTTCTTATAACTACTATTTCCAAAAAACTGGCGCTTTAATTTCAGGTACAAATGCAGTTGTTACAGCAGGTACAGTAACAGTAATTAATAGCTTAAACACTCAACTTGTTCTTCATATGACTGAAGATTCAACATATGACACAACATATTGGGGACAGATTTCAATTAGAATTTGGTTTGAAGGTTGGGACGCTGAAGCTTACAACTCACTTTTAGGTAGAATGATTACGACTTCATTTACATTTGAAGGAACTTCAGTATAATTCACACCTATTTTCTAGAAATATCATTCATAAAGATCATAGAGAGTGCACCAGAGATGGTGCACTCCACCCTTTGTGGTTGGTATTTTGTACTTTAAAAAATCTTTAAATTGAGGGAGTATCTATGGAAACAACACAAATAGTGATTATAAAAAAATCATTCCGTATCGTTTCAACCATACTCTTTTATGCTGTCATTTTATTAATGTTGTTATTCACAATTGCTAACCTCAAAGTTAAACAAACAAGCGATATAGCAAATGTGTTTGGTTCAGGATTTCATTCTATAGAAAAAGAATATTCACTTAATAGCCAGAATAACTCACTCGTATCAAAAGATATTGTATTGGTAAAAATGGTCGATGAAGAAATAATATCTGAGCTTAAAATTGGTGATATTGTAACATATTTTGATGAAGAAAGACATCAATTGGTTACTCACAAAATTGTTGAAATTGATACACAAGATGATGTTTTATATTTCACAACCCAAAGTCAATCATCAGTTAGTATCAGTAAATCAATTGAAGCCAAGAATGTCTTAGGTGTATATCAATCATCAATTAATGGATTAGGGTCATTTTTAGATTATCTTCAGTCACCTGAAGGATTCATTGTACTAGTTGTATTTCCAGTATTTGTCATGATGATATTTGAAAGTGTTCATCTTTACAACAATTTGTTAAACTACAACAAACTGAAATCTGAAGCTAGAGTTCAAAAGACATACAAAAAAATATTGAAAAATTTAGAAAATGAAACATCAAGAATTAGACATCAGATTATGTCAAATTGGATCACAGAAATTGATTACGAAAAAATTGTAAAACTTAGAATGTAGGAGATCTTATGGAAGAGTTTGGGCGTTTTTATACAAATTTACTGAATCAGCTATTTCAAATCCTTTTGAATTTTTTCAGAAGTATTTTTCAAGCTATAGGACAGTTATTTGTTGATGGTTATGCTCAAATTGTAAAAGGATTTCTTGATGTTACCTCAGAATTTTCACTCTTAGATTGGATAATGGCATTTGCTGTAATCATAGCAAGTACCGTTTTCTTTGGCATAATAGCTTATAAGTTATTTAAGCTGATAAGAAAATATGTCCGATTTAGCAAAATAGAAATTGAAAAAGAAAATCTAATTGAAGAAATCACTGCATTAAATCAAAAAACGATTGAACTGATTGAAGAGAAAAACAAGATTCTTGCTATGAAAGTATCAAATCTTGGTATCAGTCCAAACCCAGATGAAAATGAAAATCCTGAAGATAAAGATAAAGATTTAAACTTGAATTCAAGATTTGTTAAATTACATCGTGTTGATGAGACTTATCACCGTGAAAAAGTGATAACAATCATGAAAGAAGAACACATGATTAATTTGCAAACAATGGTTACTAGATTTATTGATTTTGCAGCTTCAAAGCTCAATTTATACTATGATAGAAAAATCATCTCAGCATTTTTTTCTGGACTTGCAACATCAAAGACTATGATTTTAGAAGGTATATCTGGAACTGGTAAAACTTCTCTACCTTATGCAATGGGTAAATTTTTTGGTAATGATGCGAGCATCATACCTGTTCAACCATCTTGGAGAGATCGTGCTGAAATGATTGGTTACCTAAATGAATTTACTAAACAATTCAATGAAACAGACTTTCTTAAAGCTATTTATGAAACGACATATAGAGAAGATATCAATATCATCGTCTTAGATGAAATGAATCTTGCACGTGTGGAGTATTATTTTGCAGAATTATTATCATTACTTGAAATGCCGGATGCTGATCAATGGTTAATCGATGTTGTATCAGATACCAAACCTGGAGATCCTGAGCATTTAATGAATGGGAAAATATTATTACCTCAAAACGTTTGGTTTGTCGGTACAGCCAATAAAGATGATTCAACTTTCTTAATTACTGACAAGGTTTATGACCGTGCCACACCGATTGAAATCAATACTAAATCAAGCTTTATCGATGCACCAGAAACTGAAAATATCACGATGACATATGAGTACCTTAATCAATTATTCAAAATAGCAATTCATGAAAATGGTATATCAAAACATTCCATGGATCGCTTAGAAAAACTTGATCTTTTTATTACTGAAAACTTTAAAGTAACGTTTGGTAATCGTATCATGAAGCAAATAAAAATGTTTGTTCCAGTATATGTTGCTTGTGGTGGTTCAGAAGTAGAAGCACTAGACTATATGGTAGCTAGAAAGATCCTAAGAAAATTTGAAGGATTGAATCTACCATTCATGCAACAAGAAGTAGCTGAACTATCTAAGCTTATTACTAAATTATTTGGCAAATCAGAATTTGTCGAATGCCAAAGTTATTTAACATCAATTAGCAAACAATTTTAAATCCTAGAGGTGAAATCATGGGTAAAGCATTAATAAGTAAATATAGAAAATTAATCATTTCTTCTATTTTGTACTTTGCAATTGTTCTTACTATGACGACCTTCGTATCTTATGCATGGTTTACAATTACAAACACGAATGATGCTAATCTGATTACAAGTATTTCTGAAATTGAAGCTGAATATGGGTTTTATATTTATCAAAATACATCTAGAGATGGAAGTGATGAACTTACATTAATTGATAATATCTGTCAAACCGATACAGAAGATCTCTGTTACCAAAATGTACTTAACCCAAATACTTCAAATCTTCTTGAAGGATCCAGCGCTCCTGGTGAAAGATACTCGTTTGCAATTAGAATCACTAGTGTTAATAACCCTATAGGAACTCTTAAATTAGAACTTGGAGATTTAATATCTGAAGGATATGATTTAGAAATCAATAAGATACAAACAGCATTTTACTATCAAGTTGATAAGATATCCTATATTAACTATGGTGAAGAGTCTGCTGATATCAAAGATGATTTAGGTATTTCCTATCATGCAAGTTATTTTACTTATGACAACGATGGTATATATCCCTTAGTATCGAATATTCCCATGCAAAATGAAGGCAACGTTGATACGATGATTGTTATATATTTTAATTTATATTTTGATCCATTCATTTATGGATATGATTCTTTAGGTGTGCCTTATACAAATAGCAATATATTTCTTAATCAAAGATTTACAATTCAACATATCTACATGAGTGTATCAACATATTAGACAAAGGAGAAGCATATGAGACGTCTAGGTATTATCATCGTTTTAGTGATTTTAACATTTTCAATCATCATATCTAGTACATATGCTTGGTTGACCTATGTCCAAAAAAAAGGGTTTGTTGGTGTGGAAACTCATGAAATATCTTTAGTACTTGATGTGAATTCTAGTGAAGTGACAGAATCCTTAGTCATTGATGACTTAGCATTCATAGATTATCAAAATGATTTTGTAGCAAATACATCAGGCATGCTCAATCAAATGGCATCCTCATGGCTAATCAAACTAACCGCATCTAACACCTCACCATTGGCTAAACATCAAGTTACACTTGATTTAAATCATAATGGATTGATATATTTACTGATCTATGAGGGAATGAATGGAGAACTATCTAGCTACATTTCTGAATATAATCTTTTAGTTGATCTAATCATCAGTGGGTATGCTACCAAAGAAGAACAATTGAATGCAATTGATGTACATAATCAATTGGTTCTTGATGAAATATATTCACAAGAGTTTAGACCTTTAGATTATGTAGAATTTCAGATTGTCATATGGGGTGATTATGATGCTCTAGATCCTGAAATATCCTATCTTGATGTTTCCTTTGAATTTTCTTTATCCATTCAATCAGTGAATTCAAAAGGTGAGGTTGTCTCATGAGAACTTTTATCCTTAAGAAAAAAATAATCATTTTGATCATTTTAACTTTGATTGCTATCTCTACATCCTTATATGCTTATGCTTATTTTGAAAATAATCAAAATTATGGATTTGTTATTGAAACTGGAGAGTTTGAAGTTATATCTCACATCTCATTTAGCGATATCGAAATTGATATCAATAGCCAGTATTATGATGCAGATAACCAAGTAGTTATCATTGATGCATATAATCCGCAAGCAGTTAATTATATTGGAAAATTGAAAGTTGATATTGTCATCAACCCTAATATTGCTGCAAGAGTTAGAATCAAGCTTTTAGATGAATGGGAGCTCACAAGAACATATTCAGTATTATACGGAGAAGAACCTATTGATCCTTTAGTGCAAACAGTTTATCATACAGCTCAATCAAGCTTATTTCATCCATTCTCTTTACTTAAAGTAGGTTCAAATTACATACCTATCTATGATAATAACGGATATGCTTATATAACAGAAGTTCTACAGAAAAATGAAGAGACGATTATTCACCTCATCGATGGTGGAGATGGATATCCAACAAGAGAAAATGAGATTTACTCTGAGACATGTTTTGTTCATTTAAGATTTAGTGTAGATGTAGTTCAAGCCAATAGGTTCGCAGAACTCTGGTCTTTAGATCCGGACTTTTTTGATTAAAAAGGAGGTAGAAAAGGATGAAAAAAAATATAGCGAAAAAAATATTTCTTGTGTTTTTTTTCACACTTTTTTTGTTTATCTCAATAGCTTCATTAAATAAAAACAGTATTCAGGCAATCGACTATCAAAGATCAAGTTCATGGTATGGTTCTGACCTTGAGATGAGTCCGCAGACTCTAATATCCTTTGATAGTAATTATAGATATTTTAGTGAAATAATAGATTCTACATCGACGATTGTATCAGACAAAACTTATATTATTGAGACAGCTTATGACTTATTTAAGCTATCTGAATTATGCATGGGAACTGATAAAACAGTCTATTTAGGACTAGATTATGCACTCGGAAATGACATCGACTACTATGAAATCGTTCAAGAAAATATCAATCAAAGATTTCATCCAATTGGCTTTTTAGAGCCATTTACAGGTTCTTTTGATGGACAAGGATTTGAAATCACCAACCTTTATTTTGATACCATCATCTCTGATGAATATTATCAAAGCACATATTCAGGTTTAAGATATGTCTCCATGTTTTCAAAAGTGAGTGCATCTGGTTATATACATGATATTGGCTTGATTAATCCAATCATCATTCAACCCATTGAATGGGGAGTTATGGCCTACGTTTCTGCATTAGTTGGTGAGAACTACGGAACAGTTGACAACACATATTTAATTGATTACAGAGGAGATGCTTCTGGATTCAATGCTGAGGGAGCATTTAAAATATCTGGACTTGTTTCAATTAATTATGGTGTATTTACTAATAGTTTTGTTTCAAGTGAGCACATCAGATCTTTATCTGTTGTTGAAAATGATTCAACTAGTCCAGTCCTATCAGTGAACCAAGGTACGATTTTACATCTATATTATGATCAAACGATTTATGCAGATGTTAAGGCAAACATGAGTAACTCAATCGGATTGGAGACTCCTGATTTTCAAAGTCCACAGAGATTTGATAGTGGATGGTTTTATAACGATCACTATCTAAGTTTAGCATCTAATGATGCAGAAATATCACAGCTTACGTTACAAAATACATACCCAATATTACAGGGTTTAGATGTATCAAATGATGGATTTGAGATTGATGATGCGATTGATTTCATTTATATGAATGAGCTCTTACTAGTTTCTGGAGCTTTTAGAAGTGGTTTATATTCTGTTGTTTCTGATATTGATATGAATCAAATATCTAGTCAAGGATATGTTGCTGCAAGTGTGGGATTTAGTGGAACATTAACTTCAACCTTCAATAATCCTTCAACCGTTTTATATGAAAGAGAAAGCTCACAAGGTGGAGATATTTCATATCATGCCATCATTAACTTGAAGCTTAATCAACCGACCTATATTGGTAACTATTCAAGTTATGCATTTTTTAGTTCATTATTTGGAACAGTAAGCAATTTAAATTTTGTTAATTCAAGTATTTATACAGATCATTTGGATGATGCTGTCCTTAGAAGTGAAGTACTTATTGGTACAATAGCAGGTCAAATGAATCATGGAATCATTGACAATGTCCATATTTATAATGATATTGTCATGAGTAATAGTCAAGAATCAATTAGCAGGCTTTCATTAGGTGGACTTGTTGGTAAAGGCAGTGGCCATATCATTGAAAGTACAAGTAATGGTTCTATAGAAGGTGGATCTCATCCTTATAGTACATCCTCGACAGGTGCGTCAATCGGAGGTATTGTTGGAACATCAGATATGATGTCTATTGAGGAAACAATTAATTCAATGGATATTCAAGGACTGAGTTATATTAACATAACTAATTCTTTAGTATATGTTGGTGGAATTGTCGGGTATGGCACAGTAACCGATTTGACAAGAGTCGTCAATCAAGGTCATATCATCGCTAATCAAGAGAATCAAACAAATGAAACCATCTATATTGGTGGTATTTTTGGATTGTTATCTCATGTAGTGAATCAAGTTTCGTTTCTATACAATGATGGATCTCTTTCTATTCATATAAATCACGAGTTGACATTAAATGTAGCTGGAGTTGGTATCATTGAAAGTGATGATTTAAACATTGAATTATCAAGCTTGACTAACTCAGGACACATTATGTTCTTATATCCTAATGGTTTTGTTTTGACAGAGTTAGAGTTAAGTCAAATGAATATCTATGTGTCAGGTGTATTAATAACTGATCGTGTGCAAGGGACAATTGAAGGCTTGTTTAATGAAGTAAATATGGTTCTAGATATTGATCTTATAGACCAGTTGGCTGGAACAATCATTGTAAAAAGCACGAATCAACTTGATTTGTTTCAGTTATATAATACTGGCAACATCACATTAAGTTCAAATCATACATTAACTCAAGATCAGATTATCATCTCAGGTAATGTGATTGGATCTAATCTATCTTTAAATCATATGCGAAATGAAGGCAATATCACGATTGATATTGATCATGAAACTGGAGCTACAGTCACAGATGGGGCATTAATTGTTGTTGGATTGTTAACTGACGTTAGTCAAAATCAAATGGCGCAAAACGGCTATAATGGAGGTAATATCACATTAACAAAGGATGAATTGATTCATGTTGATTATGATGTTTATATTTCTGGCATTGCTTATAGCAACTCAAATACAAATCTCTATCAGGAACTTGGTTTATTGACAAGCAGTATTGATATTGTTTATTGTGAAGGTTCTATGGATCATTTCTTAAATGATGGAAATATTGACGTTAGAGGAAACTTTGATGGCTCAGTAAGAGCATCTGGCATATTGATGATGAATACTTCCTTATTGACTTCATCTATTAATTTAGGGGATATCGATCTTAGAAATGATGCTACCATAGCTGATTCTGAAGTCGAAGCATCAGGTATCGTGTATTTAATGAATTCTGAGTATGCACAATTACGAGATTCTGCAAATTATGGAGATATAAAAGCTGTATCTCATACATCCATAGGTTATGCCCATGCATCAGGTATTGCTTTAAGAAACGATCGATTAATTGATGGAACTGATATTATACCAGGGACAACGAATCAATTAGCAAAAATTTTATTCACCATCAATTATGGTGATGTTTATGCATATAATGCAACAGATGAGTCAACCTATACAATTACCAATGAAACCAGATCAAAAGCATCAGGTATTTTGACAATTGGATTGCTTAGTGTGATTAATAATGTTAACTATGGCAATATTTATTCCAAATATCTTGCTAGCGGTATTTTTGGTTTTTTATATTTAAATAAGTTTGGAACCATCTCAACGAATCAAGTCTTTGTCTCAAACTCTATTAATTATGGAAAAGTAAGACAGATAACTGGATACGATCAGGAAACAGAAGTGTTTACCATTGAAATGGGTACAAACCCTACGCCATCGATATCAAATGTATTTGCAGCATTTATAGGTAAAATCCATACTGGAACAACTACTTGGGCTTTTGCAGGTGATGTCACTTATCCAATCGATCGTGTTTATTTTGGTTATTTAATCAATTTTGATGAAAAAATCAATATGTTTTCCTTAGCACCTACGCTTTCTACAACATGGGCAGATGGATTTGGAAATCTAGAAGATGCAAATAATGCTATTTTGAATATGCTACAATATATGGCAACAACCAATCCTAATGATCAATCAGCACAACCTTTTACATATTTTTATTCTGGTGGTTGGATAGGGCAATACATGGGTAAAGTGATTAGTTATTATGATGTAACAGATTCTGAAAGTGGTATGTTTTATGAAGGATTTGCTTTTAGAAGTTCAAGACCTATTTATACAGGTACTGATCAATACATTCGTAACTTTATTGAATATATTCCTGTTGAGAAAGTAAATCCCGTAATCATATCAAAAGTAGAAGCAGATACTGGTTTTTCATTTCCAGGAATTTATGCACTGTCTTCTAGTAAAGGTATTGAAAATGGTATTTTTATACCAGATAATTTTGATTTGACAAACCTACACCCCCATACACTAGATGAAGTCGAAACAGATACAAGTTGGCTTGGCAATGTTTTAGATCCATCTAGTATTTCGTACCAATTATTTACTGGTATGCGTCAAATTAAAGCAAATTTTGCAACTTCAATCTATGATATGGAACTAAAACAGGTTGATGAAAATGGCAATTATATATCAGATGGTATGGTTCTAGATGCACCAATTATTGATAGTCAACGAGGATTGATTACCTATTATCTACCTAGTAATGCAGCAGTTCTTGCTGGAAATACATCAACCTTGATGGATGTTTATAGTTTTGTTGAAGTATCACAGGGGTTAGGACGTATGGTGCCTGATGTTATAGCCAGTGGAGAACAAACCTACACTTGGGTTGGAGATTATAAAAAATCAGGTTCAAATTTTGTTGAAATTGGACCCTATCATACAACTGGCATATATAATCCAACTACACCAGATACAACTGAATATCTATCCTCATCAAGAAATACTCCAGTTTATTCACAAACAGCTTTAGATGCGAATTCTACCATGCCTTTTCTATACAATCACACACCACATACAAGATTCCTTATATGGTGGACAGCAAGTGGTTATAGATTAAATCCAGGGACGATTCAAAGTCCTGGGTATGGTGCTTATGAGACGTATACTATAGAAAATTATCCAACACTTTATCGTTACGTTGGTCCAAGTCAAGAACTTGTAACCTATATTAGAACAGAAGTAATTCAAGATGTCGTCATTTATGATCCTTCAACCTTGAAATTTAAAGTCAATAATGAACTTGGGTCTTATACAGTTTCAGAGCATGCGGATATTCATTATGAAGGTAGTACGCAAATGACAGAAGCATCTGTCCCAAGAAGCTTTGGTATCTATGATTCCATGTATAATGCTTCTAATGAATATATTGATGGTGTAGAAGATCATTACGGTAGTATTAGAATTTATTCAGCTTCTTACAACCCCTCAGATCCATCAACTTATCGGGACTATGATATCAGAATCATCAGAACTGCTGATCAAAGCTTAACTGATCTTGATACACTACTCGTTGATGGAATTAATGCTATTCCAAGTTATATTGATTTTAGAGATATCAGTTCAACTCAGACTCTTAATTATGAAAGAAGTGTTGATCTAGGTGTTTTAAGCGCAACCTATACAACACTCAATATCGCAAATCAAACAAATGTTTTACCATGGATTGCAATCTATGATAATGACACGGGAGAACTCGTTGATCCACAACTGTATGTATTATCCAAAGGCAGTGTGAATAACACCAATAGCCTTAACAATAGAGATGGGACATTGGGTTCTGGAACAGTGACAATTGACTTTGAGGTCACACCTTACTTACCTAGTGGTTCCTATAGATTAGAATTCACATTAGTTACAAATGAAGTTGCTAAAATTTATGTTGACAAGATAGAAAGTTCTGATGCAAGTATTATAGATTTGATCTATGATGAACAGAATATAGCCTTATTAGGCGATATATATACATCTTATATTCCGTTTGGAATCTACTATGATGTATTGGATGAATCAACAAATCTTGTCAATTTTACGAATCTAGAAAGTCTAATAAATGTTTATTATACTGATTTAGAAAGTGAAAATATACCAAGTTATTTGAATGATTTAGTCTTATCTCCATTTTCAACATTGGTTTCAATTGATTTCAATATTTCACTCATTGACTCATATAGACATCAGTATCAGCTGACATATACAATTGAAGCTGAAGATGGAACAATAGCTATCTATTATCATCATTTGATTGAAAGTACAGTAAGTGTTTTGCCATCTCATGTCTACAAAAATGGTGGTGAGATTGAACTTGATCTGGATCCAATTGAATTGAGATATTTGGAAGCACCAACAATTAGAGTTGAATTTGATCTAGCGACTGTCTATGGTGATTTTCTAACTACGACATCAGATTTTGTTCCTACAAACATTGGTGGTAGTGCTATAGAAGATGTTGACTTCTTTATCACGCATTTACCTTCTTTAGGTTACGAAGTAGACTTTAATCAACATATTGAACTTGGCATTTACACATTTACTTCATCATATCAATCTTCAATTACATTATGGGGTGAAACGATTGTTTGGGATTTTGATTTTCAATCCATTCAAATGATTAAGATTAAAAATGATGATAGTCAGTTACAAAATATCATGTTCGTATCAGATACGATATACTCAGGTTTCAATACAATTGTTGATATTGAAGAAATAACAGATTTGAGTTATATGGATTATCTATTATATCCTGAACTTAGAGTGATGACAGTTCTTCCTACTACAGGTATCTACTATGGAGAATACACAAACAATCATGTCTATTGGGTGATTGGACAAGTCCAAAAAACCAATCTTAATTATTATCTACCTACATTTGTTTTACCTGATGGAGCAATGATCAGACGTGTCACAGATTTTATCAATGTAGGTTATGATAGTCAATCTGAAAATCTTGCAAGTGATTTCTCTCCATTTGGTAATGAATTTAATTACGTCTTATATAGAGTTTATGCTCATGATTATGATGAAAATCAAAGTCATTATACTGATTATTATGTAGCAGTGCAGGATATGACAAATAATATTCGTTTCAATCTTGAAGTCATTAATGAATCTTCATTGCAGATCAACGATCTATATGTTCGAATTAATGTATGTCAGCTTGGAGAAGACTATACTGGTGACTGCTCATATCAAGATACAGTTTTATCGATGACTTCACATTCGCTATATGATCCATTCAGTCAAACATTTGAGAACAATCAATTTCAAACAACCATGTATGGAACATATCAAATGACAATTGATACACCAGATGACATTGGGTACACAATTAAAGTACAGAGCACAACAATATTTGGAACTTCATTTTATTTAGAAGATTCAATTTTACCGAGAAAATACTACATAACCATTACTTTGATTGATCAGATCGATATGATTTCATGGGGTCAAGTGACATCAGCAATTAATCATTTAAGTCTCAATGATATCGATATAATAAAAACATATGTAAGTGGAGAATTATTTACTTATGAAGGTGTTACATATCGCGTTCAAACAGGATACACTTATAGCTTTGATGTTAACCATAGACCAGGAACAGATTCAAGTTTAGGACTCATAGACATATCCAGAGGATATGATGCTTATAGCACATATGTGATTGGTGATATTGTCTACTATTTGGGAAACTATTATGAGTCATTATTATTAAATGAAATTGGAGTAGCTCCCGATGCTGTTGGGATAGTGCTAGGTTACTGGAATATAATCACATAAAAAAAGGATGCTCATATTGAAGCATCCTTTTAGTTTGTATTATTCTGGTATCCATTTTATGAGCATTCTTAGAAGCGATTGTGGGTCCACAGGTTTTTCTATGCTATCATTAAATCCTAAAGCATCTAATTCATTTTTTTCATCATATAAAGCATCTGAACTCATGGCTATGATTAGAATTTTTGGATTATGCTTTCTTATAATTCTAGTCGCTTCATATCCATCCATGATTGGCATATGAATATCCATAAAAATCATATCAAAATGCTTTTCTTTTTCCAAATTTGTAGCATGAAGTCCATTGCTTGCTATCGTAACTTTCATGCCCAAATTTGATAAAATTCGTTCAGATAGTTTTTGATTTAAGGGATTATCCTCAACAAGCAATATTTTAGAGCCAGATCTAGGGTTTTTATCAGAATTTAATTCTGTATTTTGAGTAACTGGGTTATACTCAAGAGGTACAGATAAAATAAATGTGCTACCTTCATTGGTTTTACTTTCCAGACGGATATCACCTTTCATCAAATGAGCGATTTTCATGCTAATATTAAGCCCTAAGCCTGTTCCACCATAAAGTCTCGTTGTAGATGCATTAGCCTGATCAAATGCCTTAAAAACTCTAATCTGATCTTTAGGGTTAATCCCAATTCCCGTGTCTTTTACTTTGAAGTTTACCATCAATTGATGATCACTGATTGCATGATCTATGTTGCATGTAAGACTGATGCCACCAATTTCAGTAAATTTCGCTGCATTACTCACGAAATTGACTAAGATTTGTCTAATTCTATAGGCATCACCAATGACAGTTTTGGGACAATCCACGTTCATTACATCGAGATATAATTGTTTTTGTTTGGTTTGTTCCTTAAGCATGGAATGGACTTCATCAAGTAATTTGTCAATTTTGAAAGGATTCTTTTCAATTTGCATTTTACCTGACTCTAATTTGGAATAATCTAGAATATCATTGACAATTTTTGATAGATGTTTTGACGTGTTTTGTATGTTTAACAAATAGTTTTTTTGTTCGGAATTTAACTCAGTTTCCTGAAGTAATTCAGAGTATCCTTTTATTGCATTTACAGGTGTTCTAATTTCATGAGTCATATTGGTTAAAATAGAGAGTTTATCTTCTGAGTTTGAAGATGTGATGAATCCATTGATTAACTTTATTTTTTCACCGAGTTTAATTGGTTTGAAATACATCAAAAATGGTACTGAATCGTGAGTTATTTTTAGACTCAAATCTTTTTCATTTTCTTGAATGATTGCTATTGTTTCTAAGATGGAGTTTTTTTGATTTTCCTCTAGATTTTCTAACCAATCATTAATGAGTAGATGAGTAGAGTAATCGATTGAAAATATCATGGAAACATGCTGATCAAACCAAACTTTTTTTGCGCTTAAATCAATTGAAAAAAAACCAATTTCAACGAGATCTAAAAATGGTTCAAATGCCAAGTTGTTATCAAAAATGGAATGCTTGATTTTTTCAATATTCGGAGTGTAGCTCATCTTTTACCTCATTTCATCATATGCTTTTCAATCATCATTGTTTATATCTCATTTTATCATGAAATCTGACGTTTAACACCTTGAATATCTAGAATAAAATCTAGACAGTCAAATTTTGAAAAGATGATTTTGACAGAAAAATATGTATTTTTGACTATTTTTTAATTATTTCTTAAAAAACTTAATATTTCTTTTGCTATAAAGCAAAGAGATATTCGCACGTGCAATATGGTTTTGTTTTGTTGAAATTATGAGCATAATCGAATAAAATTATATTAGAAATTAGAAAGTTGGTTGATTGTGAAACGATATACAGTGAAGTTAGCAATTGCATTTATTATCATTTATGTACTACTCATGATTGTAGTCGTTTTTGCATATACTCAAATATCAGAACGTTTCATTATTCGTGAAGCTGAAATCAATCTTGTAGATTCAGGAGATACCATTGCACGACGTATTGATGCCCAATTAGATTACGATTATGATAAGCTTAATGACATGATTGAATCCTATTTGAATTTGTCGCTTGATCCTGTGGTTGAAATCAATAATCGCATTGATCAGATTTTTGTTCAAGATGAAAATTATATTGGATTTGGAATCTTGGATAATGGCAATTTTATTGTCAATTCAAATACATGGACATATAACCAAGATTTTGAAGATGCTGATATCAGACAACCCATTAGTTTTTATACATTCAATCAAGCGTTTAATATTGAAGATTATGTACCCTACATTTTTTTCAGTATTGGTGATTATATAGCTTACTTTGATGCTGAAGCTTATCTAGATGGATTGGTTCAATTTTCTGTTGTCGAATCTCAATTCACAATCATGTCAGAAAACAACACCATTTTCTATAAACCAATCGGGAATTCAACCATTCGTTTTTTCTATGATTACCTAAGAGCAGAAGGTCTAACTGAAAATTCAATCAGTCAGATCAAATCATCAATTGAAAATGGAGAAAGTTTATCACAACAGACATCTTTTCTAGGTATTAAATCTTTTATAACCTACAATCCATTGAATAGAGAATACTCAAATGAACATTATTATTTAGTGCAAGTTTATTCTCAAGATGATGTCATTCAATCATTTTCTTATTTAACAAATATTTTGTGGGCTTTATTCTTTGTCATCTTCATATTGTTCGCTTTGGCTATGATTGCACTTTATAAAATCTTGGAGCAAAAAGTTAATGATATCGAAAACGCAAGGTTGGCTCATTATTATTCGAAACCATATATTATTCGAATCAACCATAAAGGTAAAATCAAATCTTACAATAAGAGCTTTAGAAAACTTTTAGGTGATTATGATATTTATGATCACATCAAAGATTTCAAAATTAAAAAGGAAGATAATCCTGAACAGATCGAATCCATTATCCATCAACAAAAAACATTTACAGTTCTTTTTGAGTTTGGTATTGGTAGAATCGTGTATATTCACTTTGTTCCTGTAAGAACCTCAGGTGGATATTTACTCATTGGTCATGATACATCAAATGTTGAAGGTAAATTTGATGAATATCGTAATTTGGCTTTATTTGACAAGGTTACTGGGCTTCCCAATCTCAATAGTCTTAAACAAGATTTGCAAGAATTATTTGATGACAAGGATGCACTAAGAGCTAAGAACTCACTTGTAGCTTTTGATATTGTTGCTTATTCAAAGATTAATTTGTTGTTAGGTGAAAAGAGTGGGCAACGTTTCTTAGTTATTATTTCAGAGCTGGCTAAACAATCACTTGAAGGTTATCCTGCAAGTATGTACAATTTTGATAATGATGTCTTTGTTATTTTATTTAAGGATATTGAAAACTATAATTGGGTTAATCAGTGGATAACACGTATACTTTCTGTTTTCGAAAAACCAGTGACATTGGATAAAAACTTTATTGATGTAGACGTAAAAGTTGGTGTATTTCATATGGAAATGGATCGATACGAAATTATGAATGCTGAAGTTTCCTTTGAAAATATGATGTTGGCATTAAATCATGCTAAGGAATCAACAGCACACAAGAGCTTTGTTTATGATGTAAGCTTAAGTATGGT
>JAIPGC010000034.1 GCA_021736335.1 Acholeplasmataceae bacterium
TAGGTGTCAATGTAATAGAATGTTCAAAGTAGTGACTTTCATAGTAACCGACAGTTCTATCTAAAGGGGAAGGGCATCATTATTTGTAGAAACATAACAAGTGTAACTAAACATGATTTATTCGCTTTGTTAAAATGAAATTAAAACAATAATAAGTAACCATTTGATGCGGTAGTTAACATCAAATGGTTTTACATTATACGTACAGAAATTCGGTTAATAAGTAGAGATTCACGTATTATAATTTCAATTTCTGAATATTATTTTCATTTTAGTGTATAATTATTTATATCATTATAGGAGGCAGTCATGTGCGGAATTGTCGGATTCATTGGTAATCAAAATGCTAAGGAAATCATCTTAAATGGTCTTACTCGTTTAGAATATAGAGGATATGACTCAGCTGGTCTCAGTCTTTTTAATAATAGATACCAAATCTTTGATGTTTATAAGGATGAAGGAAGAGTTCAAAAACTGATTGATTCAACACTGAATGCTCCCTTTTCCAATATAGGAATAGGACACACTCGTTGGGCTACACATGGAAAAGTCAATCAAGAGAACTCGCACCCCCATTACTCTCAAACACGTCGATTTATCATTGTACATAATGGTGTCATCGAAAACTATCAACAATTAAAAGATCAATACTTATCAAAATCAAATTTCACTAGTGATACAGATACAGAAGTGATCGCTCAACTCATTGAGACATTTGCTCAAACACTTCATGTTGAAAATGCAATAACGACAACACTTAAACTTCTTCATGGATCATATGCACTTTTAGTGCTTGACTCCAATGACCCAGAAAAAATATATGCTGCTAAATACAAAAGCCCCCTAATCGTGGGTCATAGTGAATCTGGCATCACAATTGCTTCTGATCTCATGGCTTTAGTCGGATACTCAGATACTTATCATGCTTTAGAAGATAAGTCTTTTGTTGTTGCTAGAAGAGAAGATGTTAAGATCTTTAATTTAGATCATGTCCCTCTTGATATAAAATTCAAACCAATTGAACTTGATGACTCCGATACGACTAAAGGTGATTATCCTCATTACATGATGAAAGAAATCCATGAGCAACCTTCAGTGATTCGTAGAATCATCACTAATTATTATGATAAAGAACAATCTCTCATCAAACCTGAAATACTATCTGTAATGAGAGATTCAGACAGAATTTATATCCTTGCTGCTGGTACATCCATGCATGCAGGTTTAGTAGGCAAACAGCTCATAGAAAGATTAACCTCAATACCTGTTGAGGTTCATATTGCATCAGAGTTCGCCTATCAAAATCCATTAATTTCTAAAAATCCTTTATTCATACTCGTAACTCAAAGCGGTGAGACCGCTGATTTACGAGCATGTTTAGTATCTATTAATGAAAGAAATTATCGGTCACTTACAATAACTAATGTTCCTACTTCAACACTTGCAAGAGAAGCGACCTACTTTTTAGAGCTTTATGCAGGTCCTGAAATTGCTGTTGCCTCAACTAAAGCTTATGTAGCTCAAGTTTCTGTCTTAGCAATCCTTGCTTATGAACTCTCTACTAAATCGTTTGATTTAAAGAAAGAGATGTCAATAGCTGCGACTTCTATGGAGCATTTTTTAGAATCAGAAAAAATATTAGATATCGTACGTCTATTTCTAACACGTAGAAACTGTTTCTTTATCGGAAGAGGTCTTGATTACTGTGTGGGTCTTGAAGCTGCTTTAAAGCTTAAGGAGATATCTTATATACAAACTGAAGGGTTTGCTGCTGGTGAACTAAAGCACGGAACCATTGCTTTAATCGAAGATGGAACACCAGTCATAGCTTTAATCTCTGATCCTAAAATCAATGGAAACACAAGATCGAACCTCAAAGAGGTTCAATCTCGTGGAGCTTATACTTTTCATATAGTCACTGAATCATGTAAAAGAGATGGTGATGAAGTTATCTTAGAGGATGTGCATCCTTTGCTCACCCCTCTTGTTATGGTGGTTCCTACACAACTCATTGCCTATTATGCTGCACTAGAGCGTAGCTATGATATCGATAAACCAAGAAATCTCGCTAAAAGCGTTACAGTTGAATAGGAGACTACATGGGAAAATATTTTGGAACTGATGGTATCCGTGGAATTGCCTTTGAAAAACTGAATAGTGAACTCGCTTTTAAAGTAGGTCAAGGATTAGTTCATACATACCTACCAAAGACCGTTGTCATTGGTATGGATACAAGAGCATCCTCACCCATGCTTGCTTATAGTATTGCAAATGGTATCTTATCATTGGGTGTTGATGTCTTATTTGCTGGTGTTGTCTCAACACCTATGATTGCATATTATTCAAAGCTACATTCAATCATTGGTATTATGATTACTGCATCTCATAATCCATTTAAGGATAATGGTATTAAAGTATTTAAACATGGATATAAATCCAATGATGAAGATGAATTAAAGATCGAAGATTTCATTGATTTTGGTGAATTATCATATATGACATTTGGAAGACTCACATTATCAGATGATATTCGCAAATCATATTTAACCATTTATGAAAAGATGGATTTAAAACCAACTAAATTCAAAGTAGGTTTTGATAGTGCCAATGGTGCAAACTATTTAATTGCTAAAGATGTCTTTAACCAGATTTCACAGGATGCAATCCAAATCTCTAATTCCCCTGATGGATACAATATCAACTATCATTGTGGATCGACTTATATGGAGACAATCATAGAATTAGTCAAATCAAATCATCTTGATTTGGGATTTAGCTTTGATGGTGATGGTGATCGGATCATGTTAGTTGATTCCAACGGAATCATCTATGATGGTGATTTAATCATCTTTATGATTGCTACTTATTTGAAGAAGAAGAATCTACTTCACAAAAATACAGTTGTCTTAACGAAAATGAGTAATCCAGGAATCCTAAAAGCACTCAAAGATCAAGATATCTTATTTGTCTTAACCGATGTGGGAGATAAATATGTTTTTCATGAGTTATACACCAATGGTTACACAATTGGTGGAGAGTCATCTGGACATGTGATATTAACTCACTTATTACATTCTGGTGATGGATTGCTTGTAGCAATTTATCTACTTAAGATCCTAGAAGAACTTAATCTTTCGCTAGAAAAACTTGTTAAAGATGTTGAAATATATCCCTATAAGCTCACAAACATTAAAGGAATTGATAAATCTGTTCTAAAAAATGAAAATGTTCAATCTAAAATCGAATCAATTAAAGATCAACTTGGAGAAAATGCTCTACTCCTAGTTCGAGCTAGTGGTACTGAAAGCCTGATTCGTGTTACAATAAGTTCAAGAGATGAAACACTTGTTGATTCATTAACAGAAGATCTGGTTTCACTCATTCAAAAGGAGGGTCAAAGTCTATGAAAAAATATGCTTTAGTCTTAGCTGCTGGTAAAGGTACACGCATGCGCACCGAAATGCCCAAATGCGCATTTCCAATTTTAAAGAAACCTATGATATCTTATATCGTTGAAAACATTGAAAAAAGTTCAATCGATGAAATTTGTGTGATTGTTGGTCATAAGAAAGATGTCATAGAAGAAATTTTAGGAGATCGTGTGACTTATGCCATTCAATCACAACAATTAGGCACTGGACATGCTGTCTTATCAGCAGCACCACAGTTAGCAGATAAAGAAGGTGTCACATTTATTCTTCCTGGTGATATGCCGCTCATGGAATACCCTTTGATGGATAAACTGATGAGATCACATGAGGAAATGGGGAATGACCTGACAGTCGTTACGATGAGTATGGACTATCCTAAAGGATATGGACGCATCGTTCGTAACGAGTATGGTATCGTTACAGGCATTGTTGAAGAAAATGACTGTAATGAAGCTCAAAAACTCATTAAAGAAGTCAATTCAAGTGTTTATATCGTTAACAATAAATTATTATTTGAATATGTTAAGAAAATTCAAAAGAATGATCGTAAAGGTGAGTACTACTTAACTGATATCGTTAATCTGATGCACCAAGAACATAAAGTGAATACCTTTATGGTTCGTAACCCAATGGTTACGATGGGTATCAATGATTTATTTGGGATCAGTGTAGCTGAAAAGTATTTACGTGAATCGATTAATAAAGGCCATATGTTAAGTGGTGTATCGATTGTCAACCCTGAAACTGTAACAATTGGTCATAATGTCATCATAGAAGAAGCTGTCTGGATTTATCCTAATACAACCATCATGGGTAATTCAGTGATAAAGAAAGGTGCGATCATCGGACCTAATACTGAAATTGTTGATTCAGTCATTCATGAAAAAGCAGAAATCAGACATAGTATTGTCTTAGATTCCATCGTTCATGAAAATACAACAGTTGGACCATTTGCTCACTTAAGAAATCATGCGGAAATTGGCAAGAACAACCGTATTGGTAACTTTGTTGAAGTCAAGAAATCAACGACTGGAGAAGGCACAAAAGCAGCTCATCTCATCTATTTGGGAGATGCAACAATTGGAAAGAACGTTAACTTTGGATGTGGTAGTGTCACAGTTAATTACGATGGTGTCAAAAAACACCAAACAGTCATAGGCGATGATGTCTTTGTTGGATGTAATGTTAATTTGGTTGCTCCAGTTACAGTTGGTGATAGAGTATTTATTGCAGCTGGATCGACTGTGACTCAAGATATTCCAAAGGGTGCAATGGCAATTGCACGCAATAGACAGATTAATAAAGAAGATTACGCAAAACACTTTATTAAACCAAAAGAGGACAAATAACTAGATATTATGTAAATTTTCGTCAATAGAATTCATTTTCTGTTGACTTTTTTATCTTTTAGTGTAAAATTATGAGCATGAAAGGGGATTTATATGAAAAATTATACAAGAGTTGATATTTTAAAAAGTGCAAAAGAAAACAATGTGAAGTATATAAGATTACAATTTACAGATATGTTAGGAACCGTTAAAAACGTTGAAATTCCAGTAACAAATCTAGAAAAAGCATTATCTAATGAAGTGATGTTTGATGGTTCATCGATTCAAGGATTTGTTAGAATCGATGAAGCTGATATGTATCTTTATCCCGATCTATCTACATGGCTTATTCTAGAATGGGAAACGACACCTGCTGGTAAGGTTGCACGCTTGATTTGTGATGTTTATACAACACAGCATGTGCCATTTGAAGGGGATCCTAGATATATATTAAAACGGAATTTAATTGAAAGTAGAAAACAAGGATATGCTAAATTTAATGTTGGAGTTGAACCAGAATTCTTCTTATTTAAATTAGATGAAAAGGGCAAACCAACCATGGAGTTTTCTGACTTAGGTGGTTATTTTGATTTAGCACCTATCGATGGATCAGAAGATGTGCGTCGTGATATCGTCTTAGAACTTCAAAAGATGGGATTTGATATGGAAGTATCACATCATGAAGTTGCTTTTGGACAGCATGAGATCAATTTCCATTTTGATAATGCTCTTGAAGCATGCGATAATATCCAAACATTTAAGATCTTAGTCAAAAATGTAGCAAGACGTCACGGATATCATGCGACCTTTATGCCTAAGCCTATTTTTGGTATCAATGGTTCTGGTATGCATACCAATATCTCATTATCAGATGAAAATGGCAATAATTTATTTTATGATCCTGAAACTGAGAACCAGCTATCACAAACCGCACTTCGTTTCATCGCCGGTGTGATGAAACATGCCCAAGAATTCTGTTTGGTAACAAACCCTACAGTGAACTCATATAAAAGATTAGTCCCACACTATGAAGCACCTTGCTTCATTTCGTGGAGTGATGCCAATCGCTCAACGATGATTCGTATTCCTGCTGCTCGTGGTAAGGCAACACGTATTGAAGTGCGTTCTGTAGATCCCTCTGCTAATCCCTATTTGGCTATGAGCGGACTCTTAGCTGCAGGCTTAGATGGTATTAAGAATGAAAATGATGGCATTTCACCTGTTAAAAAGAACCTATTTAAAATGTCAGATGCTGAAAGAAAACGTCTAGGAATCAGAAATCTTCCTGAAAGTTTGCAAGAAGCGATGTCATATTTCTCAAATTCAGCTTTAATGAAAGAAGCTATTGGCGATGTGCTTTTCAATAAGCTTCTTGAAGCGAAACAGATCGAGTGGGATGATTATAGAACATCGATTAGTGAATGGGAATTAAAGAAATATTTACCAATCATTTAGTTTACTAAGAGTTATGAGCAATCATAACTTTTTTTATGCTTTAACTTAAAATATGTGATTTAGAAACTGATACTATGTATCAAGTAAAAATCATGCTATAATAACCTTAAAAGTGGAGGGTCAATATGAAAACTTGGGATTTATCAGATTTATACACGGGATTCAATGAGAAATATCAAAGTGATATGCTTGAACTTGAACATTTATTTGATTTATATGTTGCATTTATCAGAAGTCATCCGCAAGATGACATTGAGTTTATTGAAGGCTACATTTCATATCATGAAAAAATGGCTGGACTTGCTAGAACTTTATCTAGTTATCCGGGACTCGTCATGTCAACTGATGTTACCAATCAGGAAGCACCACAATACATGGCTAAACTTCAACAAATTTATAGAAAATCAACTGCTGAAGATGTTTTATTTTCAAGATACTTACAAACTGTTGATTTATATTTACTATCATCAAAATCAGAGATTATCAAGAAATACTTATTTCTTCTAGAAAGAGAAAAAGAAGATGCTAAGCATCTGCTTTCTGAAAGTGAAGAAATCATGTACTCAAAATTAAGAGAACTTTCATCAGGCTCATGGTCAAGACTACAAGGTCTAACGACTGCTAATCTTCCTGTCTCATTTAGAGATAAGGAAATCACGTTAAGCGAAGTTAGAAACTTAGCTTATGATAATGATGCATCTATTAGAAAAGATGCATATGAGGCTGAATTAAAGGCTTATGAAGCAATTGAAGATCAAGTTGCCTTAGCTTTGTCTAATATCAAACGTGAAGTTGCTGTTATGAATGAACTAAGAGGCTATGATTCAGCATTATCTCATACCTTATTTTCATCAAAGATGACAAGAGAGACACTTGATGCGATGATTGGTGCGATGATGGATTATCGTCCTCAATTTGAAAAATATCTTCAAGCAAAAGCAGTATATCTAGGACATAAAAATGGCTTACCATTTTATGACCTATTTGCTCCTGTAGGAAAACTCGAAAAAACTTATACCTATGAAGAGGCTCAAGAGATTGTAAAAGAGGGTTTCTATTCTTATTCAAAGAAATTAGGAGATTTTGCTACCAAAGCATTTGATAAGAACTGGATTGATCCATTTCCCAAGAAGGGAAAAAGAGGTGGTGCATTTTGCTCCAATCAACCTCAGCTTAAACAGTCTCGTATCATGAGTAATTTCACAGGATCACTATCTGATATATTGACACTAGCTCATGAGCTAGGTCATGGATATCATGGTGAAATCATTTCTGATAATGAACCACTCTTTTGGAGCTATCCAATGCCTCTAGCAGAAACTGCATCTATATTCTGTGAAACGATTGTTAACAATCATTTACTCTCAATGATTAAAGATCCTAAAGAAAGATTATCTGTTTTAGAAAATTCACTTCAAGGTGACACACAAGTCGTCATTGATATTCTTTCACGTTTCATCTTTGAAACGCATTTATTTGAGAAATCTCAAGGTCCAGTTTCTAAATATCAATTAAAAGACATGATGATCGATGCTCAAAAAGAAGCATATCAAAAAGGATTAGATCAAGATGTACTTCATCCTTATATGTGGCTTAACAAGAGTCATTACTATAGTGCTGGACTTAATTTCTATAATTTTCCTTATGCATTTGGATTACTCTTTGGTAAAGGCTTATATGCTCAATACTTAAAGTCACCAAAAACATTCTTAAATAGCTATGATGATCTACTTTCACTTACAACAAAAGCTACTGTTGAAGATGTTGCTAAGTCTATGAATATTGATGTGACTAAAAAGGATTTTTGGCTTGATTCTTTAGAACAAGTCAACAAGGATATCGAAGAAGTTTGCAAGCTATTTTTAGTGAAATAAAAAATTGTAAATGTATCAAAGGACAATCTATATCAATTATGATATAATTAATTTATGAATAAATCACGGAGGTTTGTATGAACGAACAACTTGAAACAACTAATGAAATTAGTTTGTATGATATTTACAAAATATTAAGAAGCAACTTAATTATTATACTGATTTTCACCTTTCTTATAGGAATACTTGCTACAAGTTATGCATTTTTTGTAGCTGATCCACAATACAAATCAACAGCATATGTCATGGTGCAAGTCCAAGTGGATCCAGTGACTGAAACTTATGACTTAGTCAATGCACAAAGACTCTTATCTACAGCTCGTGATTTGATCACGATGCCTGTTGTATTAGAAGATGCGATTGCTGATTTAAACCTTGATATGACAGTAGTTCAACTACAAAATAGCTTAACTGTTACATCAAGTACAACAAGCTATTTCATCACCATAAGCAGTTTATCTGAAGATTCTGCTTTATCACAAGAAATTGTCGATGCAGTTATTAATTCTGCAATAGACTTTGCAGATGTGAATGTCGCAATTCTTGCTGACAATATCATTAGAACAAGCTATGCAAACTTAGGTGTTTATGATTCTCCAAATAAGGTACTTTATGCAGTGGTAGGTGTCATACTAGGTGGAATCGTTGGTGTAGGTTTTGCCTTCGTTAAAGAACTAGTTAATAACACTTTTAAAACAAAAGAACAATTGGAAGCCGCATTTGGAATTCAGGTATTAGGGGTCATTCCTGAATTTGAAGTAAAGGAGATTCTATAATGAACGGGAAAAAGTTATTTAACATCGAACGTAATGAAAAATATGATTATCTAGTCACAAAAGAACAACCTTTAAGCTATACAACTGAATCATTCCAAAAGGTGATTATCAATTTAGATTATGCAAATATTGATGGCAATCACAAAGTTATTCAATTCACATCAACTCTAGTTAAAGAAGGTAAATCAACATTTGTATCTAATATGGCTTATTTACTTGGACAAAAAGGTAAAAAAGTTATTTTATTAGATTTAGATTTAAGAAAACCAAAATTAAACCGTGTGTTTAATACAACCAATAGAGAAGGCATAACCGATTATTTATCTGGTAAAATTGATTATGCACAACTCATTCGTCATTCTGAAGAAATTGGTATTGATTATATCGTTGCTGGTGAAAAGACAACAGCTGTCGTCAATGTCTTAGAAGCTAAGAAATTAAAGGATTTGATTTTAAAATTAAGAGAAGCATATGATTATGTTTTATTAGATACTCCACCAGTTATTGCTGTATCTGATGCATTATATATTGCTAGACTTTCTGATGGTGTCATCTTCATAGTTGCACAAAACACAGCTAAAAAGGCTTTAGTAAAAGAAGCGATTCAAACACTTCTTAATAATCATGTGAATATTCTTGGTACTGTATTTACTCAAGTCAGTTTGAAGCATGGTACCTATGGATATGGCTATGATTATAGCTATAAATACGAATAAGCGATATGATTGATATTCATTCACATATCTTACCTGGTGTTGATGATGGTTCTAAAAGTCTTGAACTATCAATTGAAATGATTAAAAAAGAGATACTTGATGGTGTTGATTGTGTGATTCTTACGCCTCATGTCCAATCAACAGTCTCTAAAGTAGAACCAAGTGAGCATATAGCAATATTTAATAATCTAAAAGAAGAAGTTAGAAAACAAAATCTTAAAATTGATTTATATCTGGGAGCTGAAATATTTTACCGTTCACATATCGATACTGATTTCAAATCACTAACACTTGCAGGAACGAAATATATACTTTTAGAATTTTCTCCAACTAATGTCACACCAATTGAAGAGATTGTCTATGATGTTTCTCGGATGGGATTTATTCCTGTGATTGCTCATGTTGAGCGGTATGAGTATTTAGAGCTTGAAGATTATGTTAAAATCAAATCGACTGGATCACTTTTGCAAATGAATACGACATCAATCTTAGGTCTGGATAAGAAACTTAAAAAAGGTGTTGTTCATAAACTTCTTAAAAATCAGTTGATTGATATCGTATCTACGGATACGCATAGCATGGGTTTAAGATTACCCAATATGAAAGAGACCTATCAATTCTTATCAAAGCATTATGATGTAAGCTATTTAGATCAGATATTTGATTTAAATGCACGAAAGATTATTGAGTCCATTGAGCATATCAACTGATATGCTTTTTTCATGCTTATTTATAAAAGATGAATAAGACTAACACATTTTATAGTATCACCAAATATTATATGTTATAATGAATTCATCAAAGATGATTCATAGGAGACAAGCTATGCCTTTAGTTCAAATGGGTAACATCTACTATTTCATATATATTATTATTGCCATCCTTTTAACTATCTTGGCAGTCACTTTCTTAAAGAATAAGAGCCAGACATTTAGAAAATGGTTTATTTTTGGATTAATCATGGTTGGTTTTTCCATTCATTTCTTAAAGATATTCATTTGGCCTTATACAACTGTCGATGCGATATTAACTAAAGTATCATTTGAAAACATTTGTGCTGTCAGCACACTTGTTTTCCCATTCCTTTATTTTACAAAAAATAAGACATTAAAGGATTATATGGTCATGGTTGGGATGGCAAGTGGGATCATCACTTTCATTTTCCCTGTGGATGCTATGAGCGAATATTTCAATGGTGAAATCATTGGACTAAGAAGTGCTTTCAATTTAGAAGTCATGCGATTCTATTTTGCGCACTTTTTATTGTTTTTATCACCTTTCTTAATGATGCGTTATCAAATGCACGAGTTATCGATTCATCGTGCTTATCGTGCACCCATCATGTTAATCTTAGTTTTAGTGCTTATTTTCGTTAATGAGCTTGTTATGACATTACTCAATTGGGTTCCAAAAGAAGACTTATATGATCCAACTAAGAGAAATCCATCATTTATCTTTGGTGTAAGAGGTGACTTGACAGGTTTAGGATTATTCCTTGGAATCTTTGTTCCTTTCTTCATGCGAATTCATCCTTTAACTGGTGCATCTTTTTACTGGCCAGTTATATGGTTAATCATACCAGCCATCGTTTATGGTGGTATGATGGTATTAATCTTTATGTTTGTCTACGATACACAAGAAACAAAATTATTCTTCAGTAAGATTTTGGGTGTCAGACCAAAAGAAGAATCTGAAGTTGAAATTCATAAGTAGTCAGAACCTTTTTAGTCTTTATGATTCGTATCATTCTTTTACTATCGAAAAAAATAAATATAAAATAATTATTTAATGGGAGGAAAAAATGGATATTAAACCAAAGGGTTTTTCTTATGTTAAGGCGGATTATAACTACATCTCATATTATAAAGATGGTAAATGGGATGAGGGAGTTTTAAGAGAAGACAACAACATTACCATTTCATCTTTATCAACTGCGCTACATTATGGTCAACAATGCTTTGAAGGTTTAAAGGCTTACAGAAGAAAAGATGGAAAGGTTCAGCTGTTTAGAGTTGAAGATAATGCAAGAAGATTCATGACATCATGTGAACGCATGGTGATGCCAACGATTCCTGTTGATGTCTTTGTTGATGCAGTAAAAAAAGTAGTTTTAGCTAATGAATCATTTGTTCCAGAATATGGACACAATGAATCACTCTATATTAGACCTTTCATGATTGGTGTAGGTGACAACTTAGGACTACGTCCTTCGTCACAATATATATTTAGTATCGTGGTATCTCCAGTAGGGTCATATTTTGATGGTCCTGCCAGTCCTGTTGACATGTATGTCACTGAACTCGATAGAGCAGCGCCAAATGGCACAGGTCATGTTAAAGTCGGAGGAAATTATGCAGCAAGTCTTTATCCTCAGCTTGCAGCAAGAAAAAACGGATTTGCAGATTGTATTTTCTTAGATCCAAAAACACATACAAAGATTGAGGAAGTTGGGGCAGCAAACTTCTTTGGTATCACAAGAGAAGGTAAATACATAACACCTAAATCTCCATCGATTTTAAATAGCATTACCAATCGTTCTTTGAAGTGGTTGGCTAAAAATGTTTTAGAAATTGAAGTTATAGAAGATGATATCTATTTATATGATCTTTATGAGTTAGCCGAAGCTGGTGCCTGTGGCACAGCTGCAGTGATTACACCGATTGGTACCATTACCTATGGTAATAAGAAGCATGTCTTTCCTGCATGTATCGAAATGGGACCAACGATTAAGAGACTCTATGATTTACTCACTGGTATCCAATATGGAGATGTTGAAGATCCAAATGGATGGATTACAGTTTTATAGAAAGTTTTTGGAGGAAGCAATGACAAAGTCATTCGATGAAGTAAAACAGTTTATATTAGACAATCAAATTGAAATGATCGATTTCAAGATGGTTGATTTAGATGGTATATGGAGACATTTAACCATCCCCTCACAAAATTTCGATCAAGACATTATGATTTATGGTGTTGGTTTTGATGCATCAAGCTATGGATTTGCTCAGGTAGAAAAAAGTGATATGATCTTTATTCCTGATCTCTCCACGATGATTATTGATCCTTTTTCTAAAACTAAGACTTTAAATTTATTAGGTGATGTTTTAGTAATCGGAAAAGATAATACTCCTTTTGACCAATACCCCAGAAATATAGCTAAACATGCTGAAGCATATATGATCAAACAAGGGATTGCTGATGAGATGATTATTGGTCCTGAATTTGAATTTCATGTCTTTGATCAAGTCTCTTTTGAAGTCAAACCTAATCATATTGGATTTAGTTTTGACTTAGAAGATGCAGAATGGAATACAAGTCAAAACTCTCATGGCTATCAAGTTGATTCCAAGAGTGCCTATCATATTGATCAACCCTCAGATTCAACTTATGATTTAAGAAATAGAATGTCAGAACTGATGGATTTATGGGGAGTGCCTGTCAAGTATCATCACCATGAAGTTGGAGGTTCTGGACAACTTGAGATTGAAGTCAAACTTGGTAAGATGAGTCACATGGCAGATGCGACCATGATTGCTAAGTATGTCATTAAGAACTGTGCAAAAGAAGCGGGTAAAACAGCAACCTTCATGCCGAAACCTATCTATAAGGAAGCTGGTAATGGGATGCATGTTCATATGCTTCTTAAGAAGAATAATAAATCCTTATTCTATGATGAAACAGGCTATGCTCATTTAAGTCAGACAGCTCATTATTTCATGGGTGGTATCTTAAAGCATATCGCATCACTATGCGCTTTAACGAACCCTTCAACAAACTCATATAAGAGATTAGTCCCTGGATTTGAAGCACCTGTCACCATTGGTTATGCAACAGCAAACAGAAGTGCAATCATCAGAATTCCAAGCTATGCCAAATCGCCTGACTCCAAGCGATTTGAGCTTAGAAATCCAGATGCTACTTGTAATCCTTATCTCGCCTATTCAGCGATCTTAATGGCAGGTCTTGATGGCATAGAAAACAAAATAGATCCAAAGGATCATCACTGGGGACCTTATGATTTTAATTTATATAATTTAAGTCTTGAAGAACAAAAGAAAATCGAATCTGTGCCATCAACGCTTGACCAAGCGCTTGATGCACTAGAAAAAGATCATTTATATCTAACTAAAGATGGCGTTTTTCCTCTAGCACTCATTAAAGCTTGGATTATTAAAAAAAGAGCTGAGGGTAAGGAAATCAGTCAGATTCCTCATCCAGCAGAATATAAGAAGTACTATAATAGTTAATCGCTATTTAGCTTATCTACCAGATGATATGATCTTTATCGTGGAGGATCTGAATCGATGAAATATATGAGTTTAATCGAATATAGTGATGATTGGTTAAAATACGCCATTGCATATCAACTCAATCATCAACCAAAAGAAAAGATTATTAACTTAAAGAATCTTGCAATTGCTGATCCACGCATAAAAAAGTATTTAAGTGATGTCTATCATTTTCATGATCAACTAGTAACTAATCATAAGAATCCTGATTTACCCATCCATAAGTTATTGTTTTTACTCGATTTAGGTTTTGATCGTGATATCCCTGAAATCAATCACGGGATAGAAGAAATCCTGAAACATCAAGATGAGCATGGGTTATATCTATCTATGACTAATGTTCCAAAGCATTTTGGTGGTACAGGAACTGATGTCTTTAGTTGGTGTTTATGTGATGCACCATTGATGCTGATGGCCTTAGTTAAAGCAGGTGTTGATTATGAAAAGCACATTAAGCGTGGTGTTGATTATCTTATAAGTCTTTACAGGGACAATGGATTTCCTTGTGCCGTTTCCAAAGAGCTAGGAAAATTTAGAGGTCCTGGAAGAATTGGTGATTGTTGTCCATATGCAACATTAATCATGACACATTTATTGTCTTATATCCCTGAATATCAGAACTCAGAACTAGCAAAATCAAGTGTTAACAATCTTTTAAATCTATGGGAAAACAGTCTTACCAGTCATCCTTATATGTTTTATATGGGTCATGATTTTAGAAAGCTCAAAGCTCCATCAAATTGGTATGACATCCTAAGTGTTGCTGAAGTCATTAGTAAGTTTGAATTTGCACGAAGTGAACCGCTTTTTCTAGAAATGATACAACTTATTAAAAATAAGCAACAAGAAAATGGTTTTTTCATACCTGAATCAATCTATCTCAAATTAAAGGATTGGGACTTTGGTCAGAAAAAAGAGAGATCACCCTATTTAACATTTTTGTGTTATCGTTTGTTTGAACGTATAGCATAAATATAGAACCAATAACTAAATTTCAAAAAAAGGTACTCCGTTTTGGAGTACCTTTTGCTATAATTGATCATTAGAATTCAATAATCACCATACTGAGCTGCAAGACTCGATATTGCAGCTGATATCATTAATCCTGATAAGAAAATGAAGAGTATCAGTTGAATATAACTAAAGTTTACACCAAACAATAAGATGATCACATTTAAAAAAATAAGTAGAAATGAAAAACCTATAGCATCAATGATTCCCTTGAACTCTGAGTATCTGGGTTTAAAAGATTGCTCTTTTAAATTTAATATGCCTACTTCCATCAATACTGTCATGATCATGAACACTATGAGAATGATTATATTACTGAATACACCCAAGAAAACATCTTCATGAGCAGGAAGGTAGATGAAGATAAAGTAAAGAAATTCCAATAGTGCATAAAAGAAAGAAACTAAAAGTGTAAGTTTTTGAAATTTGGATAACATAGATCAATCGACCTCCTCAATTAAAAGAAGCTTGATAAAACCATTGGCATGCACATTAGAAAAGATACCATTTGAGTATGAGATAGAGCTTTATCAGTGGAAATAACTCAAAATAGTAATCCCTTTTTCAATCATATTATATGCTAGTTACAATAAATTTGATTTCTTTTTTTAGTTATCTTCAATTAAATGATATCTATGGTTAATCATATCAAAACTAGTTTGTTTTTCTGATGTCTCATAGATACTTAAGAATAAGACAATCAAGACACTATAAGGGACTGCGTATTGCACATTATCAATTAACCCGTGCACTTGAGTCGCAATATATCCAATGATGAATAATGATTTTTCTAAGTTTAAACCTTTGAGCATAAATTTAGCAATTTGGAAGTAGTGAACAAAGAGTGCTCCTAATCCAAATAAACCCATGGCAGCAAGTGCTTGTACGAATGTATTATGAAACATGAAGATTCTACCACCAAAAGGAAAACTTTGAACTGATAACCATCCACCACCAAACAAGGGATATTGTTTGAAGATCAGCCAACCTTGTTCATAAATATAAAGTCTATTTGATGAAAAATCATTTAAATTCTCACCTAAAGAATCCAAGAAGAACTCCCACCATAAATATAAGGCTTCCCTACCAACATAAGCAAGAATACTTACAGTAATTAAGGCAATACCTCCATGGAATAAGTGTTTCTTATTACCTCTAAAGATAAAGAATAAGATCATTCCTA
>JAIPGC010000035.1 GCA_021736335.1 Acholeplasmataceae bacterium
CCTATAGTATTGGTGTCGCATTTTATGTTTTCCCAAAAATCAAATATTTTCATTTTGTTTGGCACATTTTCACCAGTTTAGGAACTGTTTTACAGTTCATTGCAATCTATGTTTATCTTTATTAACATGAATATATGTTCATATACTTGAATATTCAAGTAAAATAGGTTATGATAAGACTATATAAGGAGATTTAAAAAATATGAAAATTATGGCAGTTAACGCTGGAAGCTCATCGCTTAAGTTCCAGCTTCTAGAAATGCCCAGCGAAGATGTCATTGCATCTGGCTTGGTGGAAAGAATTGGTTACTATAATGCTGTGTTCACATTAAAAATGAATGGTGAAAAGGTTTCTATCACTCAAGAAATCTTAAACCATAAAGAAGCAGTTCATTTAGTAACTAAAGGATTGATTGACCACAAAATCATATCATCGTTAGATGATATCGTAGGTGTAGGACATCGTGTGGTTCAAGGTGGGGAAATATTTAAGAACTCAGCAGTGATCAATGATAAAGTCATTGAGCAAATCAAGAGTTTAAGTGATTTGGCACCGCTTCATAACCCAGCAAACATTACAGGTATTGAAGCTTTTAGAAAAGACTTACCAGATGTGCCTCAGATTGCAGTATTTGATACGACATTTCATCAAACCATGACAGAAGATGCATTCCTATACGCAGCACCTTATGAATGGTATCAACAGTATGGTGTTAGAAAATACGGATTCCACGGAACATCACATCAATTCGTATCTGAAAGAGCAGCAGTACTTCTTGATAACAAAAAAGCGAAAATTATCATCTGTCATTTAGGTAATGGCGCATCTTTATGTGCTGTTGATAGCGGGAAATCAGTCGATACATCGATGGGACTTACACCCCTTGAAGGTATTCCAATGGGAACACGTTCAGGTAATATCGATCCAACAGTCTTAATGCTTATCTCTGATAAGGAAAACAAATCCTATGCTGAAGTTTTAGATGACTTAAATAAGCGTTCAGGATTCCTAGGCGTATCAGGTATCAGCAATGATTCACGTGATATCTTGCGTGAGATGGAAAATGGTAATCATCGTGCACGATTGGCACATGAAATCCAAGTTAAACGTATCGCAGATTATATTGGATCTTATTATGTTTATATGGGTGGATTAGATGCGATTATCTTTACTGCAGGCATTGGTGAAAACGAGAGCCGTGTCAGAGAAGCTATACTGAATGCTGTTAAGGTTCTTGGTATTGAAATTGATCAAGAAGAAAACCAAAAACGTGGTGAACGCATGATTACGACTAAAAACTCTAAAGTCAAAGCCTTTATTATTCCAACCAATGAAGAAGTCATGATTGCTAGAGAAGTTATGAGATTAAAATAGTTGTTAAACATAACATTAATGAGTCATTTGCATGAAAAGTGCGAATGACTTTTTTATTTTTATAAAAAATGAGTATAATTAAAGGTAGTAGAGTTCTTAATAGGAGATTAACTTATGAAGAAAGCAGATACACTGTATCAGTTAGGTCTTGATTACCATCAAGGTAAAAGTCTTCCACAAGATACTGATATGGCCATCGATTATTTGCTCAAGGCATCAAAACTTAATCACTTAGAAGCAAAGATCTTAGGTGCAGATCTACTTTTTAAGCAAGCCAAAAATGATCGCAGCATCTATTATGAAGATGGTTACCATTTAGGCACTGAACTCATGGTAGAAGTCTATAGGGCTGGCAAGCTCGATGTCACTTTGCCTTTTTTACTAAACAATAAACTATTTAACGAGATGTGTACCCTTGAAGAACTTGAAGATTATTACCAAGAAGCTTATCGCTTGGGATACCGCGAAACAAAGTTTGAACTCGCTAAATTATTATTTGCGAAAGAATCCTATCATAGTGCTGAGCACTTATTCATAGAATCAATTAAAGAAGATATTTCAAAAGAAAGTCATTTATTCTTATATCAGATCTATCGTACAAAGGAATGCTATAACGAGAAAAAAGCATTGGTTCAGTTCAAAGAGGCTATGAAGTATGGTTTTGTTGCTCTTGATTATGAAGAATTCATTGAAAATGATTCTCATGTTCTAGTTAAAAACACAGCTTATGATTCAAACTTCTCCGAAGATAAAATCATTGCTACGATTGTGAGTATTATTAAAAATTGTTATTATGCAGATCAATCCTTTAAGAAATGGTTTTCAGCGCATAAAGTCACTGTACGCATTTATTTTGATTTAGTTATCAAACTTCTTAATGCATCTTATGATATCATGCCTACAGATCAACAGACTGACGACTTTGTTTATGAACCCATGGAATTAGGCAAAGCCTATTTCATGGATGAAGAGAATAAGAAAGTAACTGAATCTGATGTTGTCTTAGCTACAGGTAAAGATTCGGGATTCTATCAATCACTCGAAAGAGAAGCATACCTTGAGCTTAATCTAAAGGATGTCTTTGATCGATTCAATATCAAGGACAAAACACCGATTTTAAATACTCAATTAAATGATCAAGCACTTGATCAGATCATTAGGACAGAAATTAAAAGAGATATTAAAAACAAGCATAGAGATAAATCTAAACATCAAGTCATCAAGGTCAAAAAATTCAATATCTACAAGACATTAGTACCTTCATTTGACTTTATATTCATTTATGACCATAAGGAATATGTAAGCCAAAAATATTTATTTGATGATAAGAATTGGAAAGCAGCCTTCAATAAAGAAATAAAAGACATTGATTATAAGACCATCAAATTGAATCTTGAATTTCCACTTGGTGAGGGTGTCTATCAAGAAATTGATCAAATCAAACAGGAAGTACCTAAATATAGGAAAAAGGCGATTTTACTTCATATTTTCAAGAGTCTTATTTCACTAACATTATTATGGTCAATCATCATATTTATCGAGAACTCATTTTTCATGAAAGAGTTCAATATTGATGCATATGACATCACCCTCCATTTATCTCAAAGACCTTTATGGTTTGCTAGTGGACTTATGATTTTTGGATTGGGATATTATCTTTTCAGAATCAAAATTTATGCACCTATTATCAATAACATCAGAGATAAAATCATTGATAATCCTGCCTATGTATTACCAGAAAATACCAATAAAGATCATTTTAAAATGCAATCTTTAGAAGTTTTATTACTGGTTTTATTTACTGTGATCTTCTTTTTATTCAGTAATTTCATACCTATGATATAAGACATCTTCATGTGGGAACTATTTGTTCCCATTTTTCTTTGAACATACTAAAAAGCACTAAAAATGTGATAAAATAGGGATATTAGAAGAGGTGTCTTATGAATGAGCATATCAAGATAGACGATCAATTGCATATTTCAATCAAACGCATGGGAATCAACGGTGAAGGCATTGGTTATTTTAATAAGCTCGCCATATTTGTTGACCAAGCGTTGCCTGATGAAGAACTTGATGTGGTTATTACACAGGTTTATGATAATAGAGCAATAGCAAGAATAGAAAAAATCACAAAAGAGAGTCCTGAAAGACAAGCACCTTTTTGTCCTGTCTATGAGACATGTGGTGGATGTCAGACACAACATTTTGATTATTTGAAATCACTCATTCAAAAAAGAGATATTTTAGTTAAGTCTTTTGATAGATACATCACACCAAAGGTTGATGAGAATATCGTAAAAGCAACCATAGGAGCAGATGAACCTAAGCATTACCGTAATAAGGCAAGTCTTCCTGTACAACGGATTAAAGGTAAAAATTATTTTGGTATGTATGCTAGAGGATCGAATAAATTTATTCCTATTAGTTCATGTCCTATACAAAATGAGTTGATTAATCATATCTTAAATACCATCATCAAATTGATGAATCAATATGAGATGGATGGTATTGATCCAAGAACTAAAAAAGGTTATGTGCGTTCTTTAGTCGTTAGAGTCAATCATAGTCAAGAACAAGCTCAGGTATCATTTATTATGGCTAAAAAGTCTAATCGCTTAGAACAAGTCGTTGAAGCACTCATTAAAATAGAACCTCAGATTGTTTCTGTTTATGAAGTGATGAACAAAGATTTTAAGAAGCCAGGTTATTTTACTGAAGATATGACATTGTTATATGGCAAAGAAATGATTGAAGAGACGCTTAGAGATTACAAATTTCAATTGTCTGCAGATGCTTTTTTCCAGCTCAATACCCCTCAGGCAAATAAGTTTTATTTGGAAATGAAAAGACTCGCAAATCTAAAGCATCACGAAATAGCCATTGATGCTTATGCAGGTGTCGCACCAGTCAGTCATTATATTCATGAAGATGCGAAACATGTTTACGCCATTGAAATAGATTCATCAGCATGTGAAAGTGCAAGGAAGAGTCTTGAAGCCAATAACATTACAAATGTGACTGTGCTTCAAAGTGACTTCAAGAGAGCTTTAAGTGGTTTAAAAAGTAAAAAGATTGATGTCATGTTTTTTGATCCTCCGCGCACGGGACTAGGAGAAGAAACCATTGATTTAATCTTGGGTTTTCAACCTAAGAGATTGATTTATGGATCGTGCAATCCATCAACTTTAGCTAAGGATTTGAGCATTTTGCTTAATGCATATGAATTGAAAGAAACAGTACCCATTGATATGTTTCCTTATACATCACTCATTGAATCTGTTAGTCTACTAGAAAAAAAGAAAACAGTATCAGTTATTTAAAAGCGTATAAGTCAAAAAATTGAGGTGATGACATGAAATGTTATTTGGTCCGACATGGACAGACATCGTGGAATGAGACACATCGTTTTCAAGGCTGGCTTGATATAGGACTCGATACCATCGGGATGCTTCAAGCTAAAATGCTTGCTGATTACTTCAAACAAGAGGACATTAAACATATTTATTCAAGTGATTTGACTAGAGCATTAAAAACAGCTCAGTTGATACAACAAAAAACAGATTGTCCTTTAACTATCTCCAAAAACCTTCGAGAATTAAATGTAGGCAATTGGGAAGGTATGACCTTAGATGAAATCACATCTGAGTTTAAATCTGACGATCCAATTGATGAAACCACTTTGTTTGGAAAAGGTAGATCTGGAGGAGAGTCCCTTGAGGAGTTTCAAACTAGAATTGTTGAATGTTTTCATAAGATCATAGAGAAACATCAAAATCAAGATATGATCATCGTGACTCATGGAGGCGTCGTTCGTGTTTTATTGTGTCATATTTTAGGTTGCGATATCAGTCAAAAAAATACTTTGAAAATAGATAACGGAAGTATATCTATCCTTGAGATCAATGAATCACGTGAAATATCAATCAAAGAACAAAATGTAACGAAACATCTGTCAACATAAAAGTAAAGTTTTATTTTAGGGAGGGCGCATGAATAAATACTCAAAACAGATATATGAAAACTATCAAACAGCAATTAAGAATAGAAAATCCAAAATCATTTCTTTTTGGTCTTATTTCCTGATTGCCTCTGTCATTTTAACAATCACAAGTTTCTTTTTTTATGGACGTTCCGACGTCTTCTTGATTCTTTTAGTTATTTTCATCATATTTTCTGGTTTCTTTCTCATTCTTGTTTTAATGTTACTCATCTTTTTCGTGAGTGAAAAGCCTCTTTATGAAATTCTTTATCCTAAGGTTATTGAAGATCATAATTACGAAGAAGTTACACCAATTACTTACATTTCCTTTCCTAAAGATAAAGATTTCTTTGAATTTGGCGGATTATATCCTTCAATTGCTCAAAAAATATTACGCTTTAAACTATCATTTGAAAATGCCCAAGGCTACTTTGTAGATGTTTATGACGCTTATGTTGTAACTTCAAGTGGTAAGACATCACATATCCACTTAAATGGATATTACTTTGTTTTTAGAGATTATAGTGATTTGAAATTTCAAGTTCGTACAGAAGGTATACCTCATGTCAGTCCAAAATATAAAAGGCTTACTGATATTGAAAGTGCAAGAGCATTTGTTGATTCCGATACAAGTGAATTAGATATTAAATACATTAAGCTATACAACTTAATTAAGAATGAATATAACAGTCCAAGTGTAGCCATTGGCTGCAATGGAAATGATTTACATATTGGCATTACGTTAAGACCAATGAAACGACATGTCAAAGTTTTGACTGAAGATATTTATCAGGAGCTAAGAAGATCACTCATGCAAATGATTGATCTCGCAAATACAATCAAATAATGTTTGAAATGACACAAAATGTGTCAAAAGGATATGAGGTATATCATGAGCAAAAAAAATGAAGTAATGAATTTATACAATAAGAACCCTGAGAATGGGGCATATATGATAGAAATATCATTAGAAGATTATTCTGAAATATTTAATGGTTGGGATGCATCAATCATCAAGAAAAAAGATATTGAACCTGAGCTTTTGGACTATCTAGAACAAGCTGGTTATGAGATTCCAATGGATCAAATAGTTGAAATCTATTTTTATCTACCCAAAGAAATTAATGATACTGATAAGGAAAACATCAGTATTACAGGTGTTAAGAATAATTTCAAAGCCGTTTTGTTTTATATTGAAAGACTCTTAAGGAAAAATTATCGTCGCATAGGCTCTTATATTTTCATCGGTATCTTGTTTCTCATTGGTGCTTATGTAACTAGATTTTATGCAGGGACAATTACCTTGATGTTTTCAATACTAATCGAAGGATTCTTTATTGGTGGTTGGTTCTTGTTATGGGAAGCATTCTCCTTATTTTTCTTCGATAGCCATGAAACAAAACAAAAGCGTAGAGTTTATCGGCGTTATCTTAATACTAAAATATTTTTTAAGGATAACATTGAGCACTAAACTATGATTTTAATGGAGTAAGTATGAGCATTAAAAAGAAGTATCCAATTCTAGAATTTGATCCAGATCAAGATGCATTCATTAATCCAAGCATGATTGCTTCAAAGTATCCTAAGCTACCAAGTCATTTGGTTGTGTGTTTTTTTAATGAAGTCCTAAAAGAACTCCTAGATCATAACCAGATATTTCTGTTGACTACAATTAGGGGAGAAAATGATTTGGAAGTTTATCAAATGACTGACCTTGATATTGCCATCATTCCAGGGAAAATTGGAGCACCTTTATGTGCTGCATTTTTAGATGAGTGTATTGCTTTAGGCAGCAAATATATCATGTTTTGTGGTGGCGGTGGCGTTTTAAGATCGGATTTAACGGTTGGTAAGCTCATTGTTATTGATTCTGCGATTAGAGATGAAGGCATGAGCTATCATTTTATTAAGCCTCAAAGAGAAATCAAAGCCAATCCTAATGTCGTAAAAAAAATTGTTTCCTACTTAGATAGCAAAAAGATAGATTATGTCTTAGGCAAGACTTGGACAACAGATGCTTTTTACCGCGAAACAAAGAAAAAAATAGCTTTACGAAAATCTGAAGGTGCAATTTTAGTTGAAATGGAGCAATCAGCAATGATTGCAGTAAGTCAATTTAGAAATGTCAGCTATGGGGCTATCATTTATGGTGGTGATGACCTATCCAATCAAGCATGGGATAGCAGAGGTTGGAAGGACAGAAAAGAAATCCGCTATAATCTGACAATGCTTTCGATTGAGATCGTATTAACACTTAATCAAACCAAGGAGGTGCATCAATGAAACCAATTGCATGGCTACTCAAAGGTGATCCAGTCATTCAATACTTGACAAAAAAATATTTGCTTGATAAGGAGGTTACTCATCAAGAAAAAGGTTACATCGGTAAATATTTCCAATTATATGACATCAAGTCAAGAATGTGGGGTGGGGGTATATATTCTCCTAAATGGATTTCCACACATTATACACTTATGGAACTGAAATACATGGAAGTCTATCCGATGAATCAAATTTATCAGGAATCAGTTTCTCAATTGTTTAATCGTCTATGGCCAAAAAAAGGTCTTGTTGCAAAAAAGAAGTATCAAGATATGTGTGTTGCTGCTATGGTTTTGGGTCTCACATGCTATGGAAAGATACAGGATCAAAGAACTGATCAGATCATTGATTATATCCTTAAGCATCAGTTTAGAGATGGTGGATGGAATTGTGATTGGGATAATAATCCCAAACCAAAAAGAAGTTCACTTCATACAACGTTGTCAGTCTTAGAAGCCTTATTTGAATATGAAAAGAATGATATTGACTATCGATTTGTAGATATCGCTTCAGCTGTTCCTAAAGCTTGGGAATTCATCTTGAGAAAAAGACTGTTTAGATCAGAGAGAACACATGAAATCATCAATCAGGATATGAGGTCTTTTCACTATCCTATGCGCTGGAAATATGATGCCTTTAGGGCTCTAGAATATTTTCATGCCATCAAGATGCCTTATGATATGAGAATGCAAGAATCTCTTGATATCATCTTAGATCAAATGGAAAAAGGATACATTACACAAGGAAAACACTATCCAGGTAAGATTCATTTCACACTTGAGGAGACAAAAGAAAGTCGATTCAATACTTTTAGAGCATTAAAGATTTTAAAATTCTATGATAATTCTGCTTATCAGAAAATCATTGATACTGATTTTGAGTATTCAAAGTAGATGAAAAAACGTCATTATAAATTCTCAACCCTTATCATATGGGTAATTACTTTACTTTTTGTGCTCTCTACATTCATGAACCTTGTTGGTATCTCTGGAACATTAAAATACTTTTTGGCTTATTTCCTTGTACTTATGATATTTTTTGGTTTAAGTTTATGGCTTAAAAGAGATTGGATATGTCATCTTCCTAGTTACGCACTCATTGCAATAGCACCTCTATCTATCGTATTGACATTGATATTTGATTCAGGCGGCGATTCATTTGGTAGAGCACTCATCGTCATTATTGCGATTGTAGCCATCATTTTAGCTGGTATCAGCTTTCTTTTATCCAAACTTTTTATCACTTATGTCATTCAAAATGAAGAACTCAATTTAAGGCACGAGCTTATTTCAAATTCTGAGCCCATTATCATATGTATTGGGATTATTGTTTTGGTAAATTTGGTATCTTACGCGTTTAGAGGGCAAGACATAATCATATTTTTTATCATTATCATCTGGTATTCGTTTTTGATGTTTCTTGGTTCGTTAATCTTATCTTTAATTCTTTATGCTTATAATTTGATTGGAAAAGTGACTTCATTGATTGGTTTATTGCTCATGATGATCTATTTACCATTCTCATTTTTGATTCATAGAGAAGAAACTAAGTTTTTTATCATTTTAGGGTTTTCAATTTGGCTAATATTTGGTACATTATTAATGATAGGATTAAGAAAGAAAAAAAATAAGCGTTTAATAAACTCACATGAAGAAGGGGAAATCTATGATTAAGTTTAGATATTTAGAGGAATTGAAGGGTTATGGTCATTTTAAGGGTGACTTTTTAAAGGTTAGTGATTTTCTTGCTGAAATTCATCAAGACGTTTTAAGACCAATCAGCTATCCTTGGGGTAGATGGGAATGGATGTTTTCTCTTCCTTATTTGGATCCTGATCATCTAGATTCAATTGGCGTATGGGAAGATGAAGGCAGAATTATTGCCTTACTGACTTATGAATCAGTTTTTGGTGAAGCCTATTATGTATTAAATGACTTATATCCTTATTTAAAGAAAGAAATCTTACAACATGCCATTAGAGATATGCAAGGTCCTAAAGGATTGAAAATCGTCATCCCTGATCATGATCATGAAATGCAAAGAATTGCATTATCACTAGGTATGCTTGCTACTGAGGATAAAGAACAATTGGCAGCATTTGATTTAAATAAGAAAATTAGCCATAAACTACCTGAAGGTTATTATTTTACCGATATGAAAGAAAATTATGATATTAAGAGATATCACCAAGTATTATGGAGAGGGTTTGACCATCCTGGTGAGCCTACAATGACAGAACAGGATTTAAAAGATAGAAGAATCAGCTTATCAGGTCCTCATGCTGAGCTCTCAAGAAATGTTGCAGTTGTAGCTCCTGATCGCTCGTTTGTTTCATATTGTGGTACATGGTATAAAGAAAAATCATATGTTGCTTTAGTAGAACCAGTTGCTACTGATCCTCATTATAGAAAGATGGGACTTGGGAAAGCAGCAGTACTTGAAGCTCTAAGAAGATGCATGCTCGCTGGAGCTAAAGTCGCTTTAGTCGGTTCTGGTCAACAATTCTATTACAGTATTGGCTTTTATCCTTATGCCACATTCACGTGGTGGAAATATGGAAAGAACCTATGAATCTGATTTTGAGATATCCTAGGTTAGAAGATAAGAAGAAATATCTTCTTTATTTAGATGAATGGGAAAATAAAGATCAAATCATTCCTTATAGTTCACGTTTATTAGGACGTACATATGAAACGTTTGTAGAGGAATTAATACCTAGAGAAAAGGGATTAATCAATCCAGAAAAACTTGTACCTGAAATCATTCACATTTTGGTTGATGAGGAAAACAATATTTATGGAGCTTTAAGCTTGAGACTTAAATTAAATGAGCATCTTTTAGCCTTTGATGGACATATCGGATATGGAATTGCACCATCAAAAAGAGGCAACGGCTATGGTAAGCTCATTTTGAAGCTTGCTTTGGATTTAGCAAGATCAAAAGGATTTAAGAAAGTCTTAGTGACGTGCAATGAAGAAAACAAACGTTCAAAAGGAGTCATCTTATCCCAAGGTGGCATCTTAGAAAATAAGGTCTACAAGACTGATGGATATATTTTACGCTATTGGATTGATCTATAAGAGGTATTAAAGATGAAAAATGTATTGATGATTACAGGACATCTTGCAGCACTTAAATCGGCCATTGCATCTCAATTAGGTCTTGATTTAAAAATACTCGTTTTGAGTAAAGATAAAATCAAGGAAATCTTAGGTGATTCAATAGGATTTAGGAATAGAGAAGAGAATCTTAAACTAAGTGAAGCAACCTATAAGCTGATTTTATCTTTAATGAAGCAAACACTTCAAGTAAATGATGAAGTCATCATAGAAAGCAATTTCAGGGATTATGAAGTAGAAGAAATCATAAAACACTGTATAGAAAATCAATTTAAATTGACGGTAATCTTCCTTACAGGCAATCCCAAGATTCTTTATCAAAGATATCTTGACAGACAACCACTAAGGCATCCTGTACACACATCAACCGGTACAATCTCTTATGACATGTTTAGATCATCAATGAGACCATTTGATCCATCTCTATATGGTAATCATACAAAGGCAGTAGATACATCTTCATTTACAGAAAGAGATTATCAAAATTTATTAAAAGAGCTTAAAAGAGAGTTAACAAACAAATAAAATATATAGGAGAATTTATTAATGAAGAAAGTCATTTTAGTCACCGGTCCACGCACAGCTTTAAAATCAACTGTTAGTCGCAACTTGCAAAGTGACTTAGGTATCATGGTTTATCAGTTTGATGAGATCAAAAAAATCATTACAGGTTTAGATAATGAAGCTAAAAAAGAAAAACCCAAGTATTTTCAAATGATAACTGCAGATTTAATTAATAAACTGATTGTTGATACCTTAGCAGTTCATGAATATGTTATTTTGGAAATGACCTATCATGAGGCATATTATTTTAGATTGGACACATTATGTAAAGATCAAGGGTTTGAGCTTATTACAGTCTTTATGACAGGAGATCCTGATGTGTTATATGAAAGATACCTTAAAAGGGTTAAATATTCATTTTCAAAAGATGAAGAAGAAGTACTTGATATCTTAGCTTTTAAAGAGACTATAGTACCGATTAAAGACACCTATGATCATACCAATATCCTAACAGTAGACACAACAACTTTTGGTGATCAGGATTATATCATTTTGATGCATCAGATCGTTGATAAACTTGAATGGACATTAAGTGATTCATCCATTTAAATCATTAAAATTGACCGAAAGGTCTTTTTTTTAATGATTTATGTAATATATACTTGACAATATGTAATATATAATGTATATTTTTAGGTATAGAGGGCAAACTATGAACTATAAAATGAAGGCTGCTCGCGCAGCATTAGGATTATCTCAATTGGATCTAGCTCTAAAAATCGGTGTCAGCAGACAAACGATTCTTTTAATTGAGAAAAATGAGTTTAATCCTTCTTTAGGCATATGCAAAGCGATATGTATAGCACTCAATTGCTCTTTAAATGATTTATTTTGGGAGGAAACCAAAAATGAAAAATGAAGTAACTTTTAACAATCAGAATGGCATGAGACGCAACATTATAATCTACATGATGATTTATGCAATTGGCGCTTTAGTATTTAAGATGCTTAATCAGATTCCTATTAACCTTAAGACAAGCACAATGGAGATCTATATACTGATGATGAGTTCTTTAATCTTTACGATTCAAGTTGGTAGAATGATTGGTACACCAGTCAAAGATGAGAGAAGCATCACTGATAGGTACATGATCAACAGAATCGGATTCCACGCCATTCTATGGGGTGGTATACTCATGCATTTTGTTTCCAATCTCATTTATAATATCTGGATGGAAACAATCAGCAACTCATTCATCTCAATTGTCATATTGTTAGGTTTTACAGTTGGGATCTTAAGTGCAAAATCTAAAGGCATCTATATTAATCAAAAATGGATTGATAAAGACATTAAGCCTTACTATACTAAAATAAGCAAAAATATCGGGAAATTATGGCTGGTTGCTATTGGATATGCAACTGTAGTCTATAGTCTGTCTTTAACTCTCACAATTCCTTTTACAATCGTTACGGTTGTTTGGAGCTATATCCTGTTATCGATCATATTGTTTAGTATTCTGTATCTGGTGTTTTCAATCTATGAAAAGATTGATTATGATGAAAAGAATTTGCTAGAACAAAAGCAGCAAAGATCCTTTCTATCAAAGAAAGTGATACTGCTTGGATTGCCAGTCATTGGCTATGCAATCATTACCAGTGGTATCTCGTTCTTATACTGGCAATCAAGACTATCAGGAAGCATCAGATTAGAAGAAGCTTTAAGTAGTGTCAACGAACTCTTGCTCATCTGGTTGATTGATTTTGCAGTTGTTGGCTTGCTTTTGTCATTGGTTATCTATCATTCATTGAAATCTTTACCAAATTTGAAACCAAAGCTCTTTAAATATTTTCCTATGATGATATGGATTCATTTTGGTTATACCTTAGTTGTCTCTATCCTTAGAATCTATATCTCTTTATTTCCTGGATCAATGAGTATCAACACAATTCAAACATTCAATAACGTTACATCCTATATATCATTTGCTATTGCATGGATTATCTTGTTTATGCACATTTATATATATCCATATCTGAAGACCAATCATTTCCCTGCAGCTAAAATATTTCTTATTGTACCGATATTCCCAATATTGATGCACATGAGTAAGATATTATATGAAAACTTCAGTTTTTATGTCAGCAATGTCATGTATCAAATTAATCTTACAGCATTCATTTTAACAATGATCACATCGCTTCTATACTATTTTATCTACTGTTCAATGAGTAACGACTTATTTGCAGTAAAAGAGCTTGTAGATGTCAAGAAAGAATCAAAGGTAGTTCTTAATAAGAAACTTATCCATTAAATCAGTTTGAAGGTGAATTTATGCATAACACACAATATTATGACTGTATCATTCATACAGAGATTAAAAATAAAGAACATATCAAAGGACCAGTTGTCGATTTGAGGCTAATACATTTTTATACGGACAATTCAGTTGATGAACTGCCCTACTATTGGTACGAGATATGTTTGGGCAATCTATCTATAGGTAAAATCTCTCTTCGTTTAGGCTATAACGACATCACCATGGTTAATGGTCATGTCGGATATGAAATAGATGAAGCCTATAGAGGACATAATTATGGGTATTATGCTCTTGAGCTCATTAAGAGTTTAGCAATGGATCATGGATTCAGATACTTAATCGCGACAGCAACCATTGATAATTTCCAGTCTCAAAAAATTATCATGCGTGCTGGTGGCAAATTGATTTATTCGGAATATGAAGTACCTAAGTCACATATCTTATATGTCTTAGGTAAGCCAAAAATGAATATCTATGAAATTACCTTAGGGTAGGGGGAAATGATGAATATAGAAATATTGGAAAAGAAAGCTTATATGAAAACACATGATGCACCACTTGTCTTTGTTCATGGTGCAGCAGGTGGTGCATGGTATTTTGAATCGTTTTTAGAGTATTTTTCATCTCGTGGCTATGACTGTTATGCGTTAAGCTTAAGAGGTCACGGAAAAAGTGAAGGTTATGATGAGATCGATCAATATGGACTAGATGACTATGTGCTTGACGTAAGACATTTGATTATGATGCTCAAGGTCAAACCTGTATTAATTGGTCACTCGATGGGAGGAGCAATTGCTCAAAGATATTTAAGCACCTATCAAGATGATTTGAAAGGTGTGATCTTGCTTGCTTCAGCAGAAGCTGGAGGCATATCTGAGGATTCTCCTTTAGGTTTATTCTTTAGTGATGCAAGAAGCTTTTTAAGAAAGCAAAAAGAGCTACATCCACATTTGGATCTAACTCTTGAAAAGATACTCAATCAAACCATATTTTCCAATCGATTTTCTGAAATAGAACTTAAAGAAATTAAAAGCAAGCTTACTAAAGAATCCTCAAAAGTCAAAAAAGATTTACTGAAACCTTATATGACAGGATTTGAAAAGATTGAAATACCTGTGTGTGTGATAGGATCACTTGGAGATCATATCATCACCAAAGAAAAGACATTAATCACTGCAAAGGCATTTCATACAAGAGCTGTTTTCATAGAGGAATGTTGTCACTTTATGACCATTGATCCGCAGTGGGAAAAAGCAGCAGAAGCAATCTTTAGGTGCCTAGATAAATATAAAAGGTAGCAAAAGCTACCTTTTTTTTTGTCCATTACTTATATACGGGAAATAAATTCACTGTATCTGTTGAATAAGTCAACAAGACGACAGGTCCATCAACAACGACAAGCTTTCCAGTTGCTCCTTCAGCATAAATAGCTTGAGCATAGACTGCTGCTTGATCACCATCAGCTAAAACTATGAGCTCAACCCATCTTTCTGATTCGTTGATATATCCGACGTAGAGTTCTTTGACAGTAGCATCGATATCATAGGTATCAAGTAACACATTTTCTTGATAATAAGCCATCGAATCAGCATCTCTAGCTTCTAATACATATCCTGCATCTGTTAGGATGTCTCTCATCTCTTTTGAAGTAGAAGCACCTTCTGAGGAACATCCTGCTAAACTAAGACTCAATAACAAAGCAAATAAAACCATAAACATTTTTCTTTTCATCGCTTTCTCCTTAATGTATTTTTTTTAACTCGTTTTATATATTTATAGAAATTGTATCATGTAAAATCATCAGATGCAATGACAAATGAAACATTTATGAATAATATTTTGATGAACAAGGATATGCCATTAGATGATATTATTTTCCATTATCAAAAAGTAAATTAGAAATATTCCAATAAAAACACCTTTGATTTTGTATATTAAGTGTAAGAAGTAAAACGAAAGGAGATTTGAATCATGAAAAAACTATTCACATTTGCACTGTTTATGGTTATGCTATTTGGCATAGCAGCTTGTACAAGTGATGGTGCTGACGATTATTCATATGTTTCATTAGAAATTAATCCAGCAATGGAAATGATCATCAACAAAGAAGAAAATGTAGTCAGTTACAGTTTGCGAAATGAGGCAGCAGAAATTGTTGCTGCAGGATTACAATTAAAAGATATGAACTACGAAGATGCACTTCATCTTTATTTGAATGCAGCTGTTGAAACAGGTTATATCGATACCGAAAGAAATGACAATGCTGTTGCTATTCAAGTTAGCAAGACAAAAGAAGAAGATGCTAATCAATTTCAGCTTCAAGTTGAAACACAGCTTAACGCTTATTTTGGCGAAAATAAATTAGGCGCTGTTGTTTTAAATCAAGGTGAAGTCAATGAAGCAGTTCAAGAATTAGTTG
>JAIPGC010000036.1 GCA_021736335.1 Acholeplasmataceae bacterium
AAAATACGCTATTCTATATAGGCGCGAAAGCGTAAATGATGGTTGCCGGAGTAATACTCAAGTGGCTTAAGAGGCGCCCCTGCTAAGGGTGTAGGCTGGGAAACCGGTGCTAGGGTTCAAATCCCTATTACTCCGCCATATAAGAAGCATAGGTTTGATACAATACGTATCAGGCCTTTTTTTGCTTTAATAAGGGCTTTTTCACACTCTAGCAAGTAGATTTCGACATGAAAAGTTGTAAAGGTCAAATATTAACACTCTAACAAATTAGGGTGTTTTTTTGTACTCTATAGATAGAAAGAGAGGAAAAGTACATGGGAAAACATTATACAGATCGAGAAAGGTTAGATGCAGTCAAAAAATATAGAGCATCAAACCTAGGATTAAGTGCATTTGCAAAACAAGAAGGGTATAACAGGTCAACATTAAAAGATTGGGTAGCAGCCTATAATCACCTGCAAGGAGACTTTATCAGGATTGATCAAATGGGAAACAATCCAGGCGTCCTAATCGATCAAAAAGACATGAAGCTCAATATGTTAAAAGGAGATGGAATAACCAGAAAGTCATCACACTTTTCACGCTTTGATCATTCGTTAGTCGTGATTGAAACGAAAGAGACGAAAGTGACAACATCGCTTGAACAAGCCTTAAAGATATTGGAGCTCATTTATGATCGATTATAGGAAGATTGAAAAGATCTATTTTTATACCCAAGAAATTGATATGAGAGCAGGGATGAATAAACTGCAAATCTTACTTTCGTGCAATTTTAGACCCATTGAAATGATGAACACACTTTTTGTCTTTTGTTCAAAAAACAGAAAGACCCTCAAAATCTATTTTGAAGATGAGTATGGGACGTGGCTTTTGATCAATAAGATTAACTTTACGAAATTTAAATGGCCAGAGATCAAAAACGGGAATGGATATCAAGTTTCTGATTTGAAACAAATCTTAAGGGGACTAAAGATCACCGAAGAGAAAAACAAGGAAATCGGGTATTAAAATATATTTACTATATATTATATATATAGTAAAAATAAAATTATGTGCTATAATTAGCCTATGAACCTTAAAGAAGCGTTGAGAGAGAATGAACAACTTAAAAAAATGAACAAAGCATTACAAAAAGAAAACGAGAAGATCCTGCATCTTCTTTTTAAGGCGAATAAGAAACTCAATGACATCCTAAAAGAAAAGGAAAACATCTTAGAAAAATATACGATTGAACACATCAAGACATTCATCCCAAAAACTGAAGTCATCAAAGCTGTCATCATCAATGAAACAGAAAGTTTAGTGAAAGAGAAAAAGACAAGAAAAGAAAAAGCAAAAAACTTCACATCATTTGATTTTGAACGTCATGTGAGTGAAACCAGATATGAAAGACCCGAAACACAACAATGTCCATCCTGTGGACAAGATTTATCATTAGCATCTGAAAAGGTGAGATATGTCGTTGAATCCATACCCGCCACACTTAAAGTAACAAAAATCATCAAACAAAGCTGTAAGTGCAGCGTCTGCAATCCTAAAGATAATCAGTTATATTATCCTATTACAACATCCCTATTTCCTGGTAGCATCATGACGCATTCTTTCGCGTCATATATCTGTTATCACAAATATGAGCTAGGCATTCCCTTTGAACACCTATCAAGACACATCAAAGAGACGTTAGATATTGACGTGTCTAAACAGAATCTAGCGCTTTATATGGCGAAGATGTCAACAATTTTGAGTCCGATATATCAGCATATGAAAGATGATTTACTTTCAAATATGGTCAAAGTCATTCACGCAGACGAGACGACCTTATCTGTTTCCAAGCGTCCCTTAGAAGATAAAGACCGAAAGAAAAGCTATGTTTATGTCTACACATCAAGCTATTACGATCGTCAAATCGCGATCTATGACTTTCATGAATCAAGATCCATTAACAGGACTGCTCAATGGTTAAGGGATTATCAAGGGACAATCGTGTGTGATGATTATGCAGGATATACAAAACTAAAGAAAGAAAATCCAAACATCAAGCTACAAAGATGTTTCGCACACGTCAGAAGACGATTTACAGATATCGTTAAAGCACTACCTGAAGAAAACAAAAAAGAGAGTTACGCAGTCAAGATATTAAACGTGATTGGTAAACTTTTCCACTTAGAGGCAAGCTATAAAGAGAAAAATCTTCTTCCTAGTGACATCCTTAGAAAAAGAAATGAAGAACACCCTTTGATACTTAAAACATTAGAGGACCTTATTTTCAATCCTGTTTATAAACCAAATTCAGCCATTTTTGGTGCAGTAGCCTATACAAAGAAGATATGGCCTGAACTTACAACATATTTATCAAGTGGATATGTTGAAATATCAAACAACATAGCAGAACGTGCAGTCAAACCTTTCGTCATTAACAGAAAGGTCTTTATGACATCAGGTTCTTATGATGGAGCAAGATATACAACCTTACTCTTTTCGATCATTAGAACAGCAAGATTAAACGATTTAAATGTCTCAAAATATTTAGAATATGTCTTAGACAACATTCAAACAAAAAAGATTGAGGAGTTATTACCCTATTCACCTTCAATCATCAACGCAATCAAAAATACCTAAAAATCCGTCAATTTCCACCACCGATGGATTTCAACCCAACAGCAAAAACACCACTTACAGCAATCCTGTGAGTGGTGTTCTACTTATACAGTGTTAATTTTTGACCTTTACGAAAAGTTGCTGAAAATAAGGATAATTTGCAATAACAATATAGACGCTTACACGATTTGGTATGTTTTTACACGATTACAAGTCAGTTTACACGATTTGGTATGTTTTTACACGATTTACTTTTTGAATAATTAATTGAAGGACAATTGTTGTCATTGTTTTTATTTCAGACTAAAAGATTAATAGACAATATGTCATATTTTTGATATAATTATTTCATATCTCTTTTTTGTTGAGGAGGATCAGAATGGACTACCCTAAAAAAATTAAACAGTTGCGTTTAAAGCTCATAATGACTCAGCAAGAGTTCGCTAGAATGTTAGGGGTTTCATATGAATCAGTAAATCGTTGGGAAAATGGAAAGAACGAACCGACGATGAAAGTGAAAAGAAAAATAGTAGCTTTGTTGAAAAAAAATAAAATTTGGATTGGAGACTAACAATATGAAATATAATAAATCCTTTTTCACTAATATTCTCCAAAATGAATTAGGTTATGAAGAAGTTACTTTTTCTTTTTGTCGTGCTACAAAAATGTCTCCAATTGACGCCTTTAGATATGCTGTAATAAGTAATAGTGGATATTTGGATTTATCGCAAGTAGAAAACAGACTTATTATTCGAAAAGATTTTTTTCGGATTTTTAATCAAGCAGAGCAAGAATCAATACAGAATGGTATTTTTGATAGAGTTAATGCAGAATTCAATTTCACTCCTAATATGTTTTTTAAAAAATATCCTAGAATAATTGAAAACGATAAATATATTTTATTTTTGGAATATAATCCCAAATTAAAGATAGGGGAACCTCCTTATTATCCTTTGTTAAGATCTTTGTTTGAAAAAATAGAAAGTTCTGGACTTGAACCATTAGATTTTATTGTCACTTTAATACCCTCCAATAATAATCCTAAAGACTTAGAATCCTTTTTCGAGTATGTAATCAACGAAAAATATAGAAGAATGGGGTATTTAACTGATTCTCAATTGCCTTTTTACTATGGCATAGGTACACCTGATGCAGCAATATATAATTTTAGTCGTTTTCGAGATAGTTTATTTAAGAACATTGGGATTTGTGGTGGATCTATAATTGATTTAATGTGCTTAAAGTACCAAGTTAGAGAGAAATGCAATGCAGCAGATGTCGAGGATTCAGCAGTTTTTGAAATTAAGACAGGATCTTTAGATGGAAGCCAAATTAAAAAATATATCGGAATGCAAATTTTTAAGCGGGGATATGAAGTGATTCCTCATAAAAGCACTAAAAGTGATTATTCTGGGTTAATTCATTATAATGAATCGGGAAACGAGTTTATTGAAGACCACGAAATAGAAGATACATCTAATTCACAAAAATATGAAGAATGGCTTGAGACATATATTAAGTGTTATTTAATCACTAATTTATCGGATAATAAATTCATGGAATTCAAAATAGCTAATTCAATAACATCAACAAGAAAATTAGTTGACATTTTAAAAGTTAATTCAATTAATGAAATTGTAAATTTAGTAATGGGGGAAATAAACAATGCCAAAAACTGATGACATAATTAAACAAGAACTTACGAATATAGGAAATTATAAAGATTTAAAAATGAGAGGATTTATAGGTTCTTCAAACTATGATCAACAGTTGTGGATTGAAGGTGGTTTAACTTTTAGGTACAATGGAAAATCTTATGGATCAAATGATTTTGCATGGTATAAAGAAGAAGAGTGGACTGAACCTGGAACTGGCGACAAATGTGATTCTAAACCCATTATAGTTGTTGAAGGAACCGATTGTTTAAACACAAGATCATATGGAACCGCTCAAATACAAAGGTTTCATCATGCATATGGCCCATTTATGAATGGGGGTATTATTGGAATTTATTATCTTAAGGAAGGTGAGTACGAGGTAAGAAATGACCTCGCAGCAGCTGTTTACTTTGCCAATATTGTCGAAAAATATAAAGACAGAAAAGCAGCGTACCTAATAACCAGTGATATAAATGATATTATGAAATTAGTAAAATTAGTGGGAGATCATGGCGAAAATGATCCCCGTGTGTGGATGTTTATTGATGAAATACTAGAAAAAATGAAAAATCATTTTCTTGAGCATTTTAACAGAAAATTTTCTCTATATGAAGAATATTTAAACAAACATTATATTTTTAAAAATAATAATGGAAATTGGGTAAAGTATATAGGCGCAAAAGAGAGAAGTTTCACCGATTCTTCAATTCGATATGGGCACATTGTTTTAGGAGAAGCTTTCGTAGCTTATTACCTTCTTGCAGGTAAAGGTTTATTGTCAACTGGTAAAAATGTAAAATACATATTCCCTTTGCTTAATGAACAAGAACTGGCTTCGATGAAAGCTACTTTAACACGTGATAAAGAATTCGCAATTTTAACAGATAGTATTTACTGGGATGTGTTAACTATTGATGATATTCAATTTTCAGATACTACACTAAAAACTGCGATATTACCTTTTAGACAAAAGGACTTAAATAAAGAGCGTAAGGCATGGAATGTTGTAAGAAGTAGAATTGAAGAGGCATTAAAAAATAATAATTACTCATTTATTGAATAGTAGTTTACTAATTTTCCTATATTAGGTAATATGGACACGGAGGTATGAAATATGGCAATTAAAAAGAAAAGTATAACACAGCTATCAATTGAGGAAATCGAATTTTTTGAAAAGATTAATAAGTATAATTTTTTTTGTAAATCTTCAAAAAGAGAAATTGTACCCGTCGAAGATGCTGAGTTGAATTTATTAGCAAAAGAAAGACTTGATTATATTCTAGAAGAATATAGAGATAATATTCCTTCACAATTTTTGAATAATTGGTCGAGAGTAAAACTTTATAGTCCAAAAGGCAATATTAATAATGCAAAAGCTCTGTTATTAGATCCAAGAGAGGGTGCTTATGATGTCACTAATAAACTCAATTTTTTGACAGGGAAGACATGGACAAAATTCACTTGTAGCTGGTTTATTTTTAATGCTCTTCAAAGCGACATAAAAGAAGAAAAGGATATATCTTCAGAGACAGAAGAGCATCCAGCTACTTTTTCACCAACTATGATTTCTGAATTTATCGAATTTTTCACAAAAGAAAATATGACTGTACTAGATCCATTTAGTGGAATTGGAAGCACCCTTGTAGCTGCAAAAAGAACTAATAGAATAGGATATGGAATAGAGTTAAATCCAAAATACTTTGAAATAATCAAATTGAGAGTTCCTGAATTCCAAGACAATATTTTTAATATTGATAGTAGAGACATAGACAAACTAAACATTCCCCCAATTGATTTTAGTATTTCATCACCACCATATTGGGATATGTTAAACAGATCAACTGATGGCTTTAAAAAAGAACGTGAAGACAAAGGTCTTGATGTGAGTTATTCAGAATCACACAGCGACTTGGGCAATATTAAAGATTATGATAAATTTGTAGAACAGGTATGTATTATCTATGAAAAAATGTACGATCTCTTATCCGAAGGTGCGTATTTAGTTATAATTGTTAAGAATATAAAAAAAGGTGGGAAAATGTATCCATTAGCTTGGGATATGGCTAGAAAGCTAGGTCAAAAGTATGTTCTTAAAGATGAGAAACTTTGGATTCAAGATAAAATTGGATTATCTCCATATGGATATCCTAATTCATGGGCAAGCAATATTCTGCATCATTATTGTTTGATTTTTAGGAAAGAATTAAAATGAAAAATATAATTTTGGAATTAATGAATGGCTTAGTCAAAGATTCATCAAAAAAATCTAGTGTTGATAAAATTTATAAAATTCATAAATATTGGGCAAGAAAACCATGGTATGTTGTTGATAAATATATTGAAAAATATTCACGAAAAGGTGATTTAGTATTAGATCCTTTTTGTGGAAGTGGATTGACAGGAGTAGAAGCTAACTCTCTTGAACGGGATTTCATCGGTATTGACTTGAACCCAATGTCAATTCGAATATCTCAAGCTACAAATTTTCCATTGGAGAATATAAAGTCTCTAGAAGCTGATTTCAATTTAGTTAAATTAAGATGCAAAGATAAAATACTTGCACTATATACTACTGACTCCATTTGTCCGAAGTGTGGTCAAATGCTTTATGAAAAACATACAGTATGTGGGGGAGAGAATGTAGGTAAGTCTGCTGTCTATTGTGAATGCGGTAAAAGAACATCTCAATTAATTAACTCAAATATTGATCGATGTGATCAAACTCTTGATGAGACATATTGGGTTCCCGAAACTGAAATGCCACAAGAATTTTTTAAGGACAGATTTAGCTATAAAGGTATAAAAAAAGTAAAAGACTTTTTCACCCCTAGAGCTCTTAGCAGTTTATCATTTATTTTAGATTCAATAAAGAAATTAGAATCTGATAATGAAGAATTTTTGATTATCGCTTTTTCAAATACTCTGTTACATTGCAGCAAATTAAAAGGCGAAAATGTTAGACCAATGAGCGTAAATAACTATTGGTTGCCTAACGATATAATTGACGAAAATGTATGGTTCAGATTTGAAGATAGATTCAATAACGTATTGGAAAGTAAAAAGGCTTTATTAAAAAGAAAAGATCCTAAAGAGAGAGGGAAATATACATTTATTCATGGTTCAGCTTTAAATTCAAATAATTATACAAAGGCTGATTACATTTTTACAGATCCTCCATATGGTGAAACAATTCAATATTCAGAATTATCATTTGTTTGGAATGCTTGGCTAGACCAATCATACGAGATAAAAGAAGAGATAATAATAAATCCTGTGCAGAAGAAAAGTCAAAAAGAATTTGGAGAATTACTACACATATCTTTAAGTAACATATATGAAAGCTTGAAACGAGGTAAATATTTCACACTTTGCTTTGCTAATAAGGAGTTTATTGTGTGGAAAGACACAATTAATTTTTGTAAGAAATTGGGATTCCAACTAGATAGCATAGAAGCATATGATACTTATGGGTCGCCATATAATAAGAATTGGTCGAAATTTTCTCCGAAAACTGATTTATATGTCACTTTTAAGAAAATTGCAAAATCTGATAAATACCAATCAATTAATTATGAATATGATATAAAAACACTACTTGATTTAATTTTAGATACATATTTTAGTAAAGACTTAGAAGTAGATATTTATAAGCTATATGATTTGACAGTATCTGCAATAATTTGGCTAATGTTTTATAATAAGAAGTCCTTCAAGATAGAAGATTTCGATTTAAAAACTTTTTCAATTTTAATGGAAGACAGGTTAAGATTAAAGAGACCCAGCTCTTAATTGAGTTGAGTCTCTTTTTTTATTTTTTTATTATTTCCATAATATTCTGTATATCACAATTTAATGCAATACAAATCTTTAAGAGGATCTCAGTGTTAACGTTTGATCCCTTTTTAAGTTTGGATATTGAAGTAACGCTCACACCACTTTTTTCTGCTAACTCTTTTTTGCTTAAGTCCCTATCTATTAATAGTTTCCATAATTTGTTATATGAAAAACGCATTTTCTATTCCTCCTTTTTTATTTCATTCCAGGCTCTGCCAAACAGTTCATTTCCTCCTGATGATAATTTTAGAACCTTAGAGTCATTTAGGATAGTTTGCATTTTTTCACTGTATGTAGTATCCCTATCAAAAGCTATAAATACTTGTTTCGGACTGTTATTGTATAATTCTATTAGTTTTTCTAAAGTGTCATCTTCAATGTGTTTTAAGATAACAGTATCATGTATAACTGCTGGTAGTTTAGTATTATTTAAAACAACCAAATCAAAGATTACTAAACCTCTGCATAAAGAACCTGTTCCTGTGTCATTAGGAGTGTAAAAGGTATAATGACTAGAATCGATTATATCAATCTTTGGTGATGTTTTTGTTCCAGAATAGACATAATCAGTATATTGCTTCATGATTAAGTTTAAGTTGCTTTGTATTGAGAAAATAGTATCCTTAAGATTGAAGGTGATTTAGGTGTCACATATTGACCATCTTTGGTGATACCTATAAAATTAGCAGCACCCACTTCTTCAATCTTGGTATGTGTTTTTGGATCTAAGAAGATACAATCAGCAAATCCTTGATTCTTAGCAAGCAGCTGAGGATAAAGACTCGCTGCATAATTGCCACCAACCTTAATGTCGCCTGTACCATGTGGTGCTGCTCTATCATAGTCTGAGATGAGCATATCAACCGGTTTAGCTGGTCCATTAAAATAAGATCCAACTGGAGATACAACCACACTAAAAATATATTCAGGTGCAGCTTTTAATCCCAAATTGTTACCGACTCCAATCATGAAAGGTCTGATATAGAGCGTTTCATTGTTACCATAGGGTGGAACAAAATCACTGTTTGCTAAAACAACCTTCTTGACAGCTTCAATAAAGACTTCAATGGGAATGGGTGGCATGACCATCCTTTCACATGACATCTTAAATCTTCTTGCATTGTCTATGACTCTAAACAGTTGAATTCTGCCATCTTTTCTTCTGTAAGCCTTAAGACCTTCAAAGCATTCTTGACCATAATGAAGTGCAGTTGATAATGCTGAAATCGTCAACTTGTCATCATCTCTTAAAATACCATCATCCCATTTGCCATCCTTGTAATAGGAGATGTAATTATATGGTGCTTTGACATAAGAAAAACCTTTTGGTTTGATATCCATGACTTTTTTTCTCCCTTTTATGTCGATTTTATTTATTTTTCAATAGAAAAAGAATGATAAAGATCATCCATTCAAAATTCAATTCTTATTTTGGAAGGTCAATATTGACCTCTTCCTTGGATCGAGCTCCAAGGATCCTACCAAAGAATAACTTGGTTTCTTGGTAATCATAGACAAACATAAAGATTAAAACCATCAGACCACCATAAACAATCGCGGGGATGATAAGCCAGATGACTGGCCAATAAAATGAAGCACCAGTTAGTGGGTGAACACGCATGAAATAAGGCACAAAGATCCCTAGAAATAAACCTAAACCTGTTAAATCTCCTCGAACACCAAAGATGAATGAGGGATTTCTTTTACTGGGGTCATATAAATCCTCTTTAGGTACCCAATTAAAAAGTGTCATAATGAGTTCATTGACAAAGATTAAGACCAAAACAAGAATTAAAACAAGAGGTGCACGATAAGCACGATGAATCGATAACTCGTGCATTTGATATCTCATCATCAAAAATGGGATTAAAAAGAGTAAATAGTGAGCGAAATAGAATCGCATGACTTCTAAATTAAAGGCACTTCGATATCCTATAATGGTGCCATTAAAGTATTCGCTCATCGCATCCACTGGAAAAATGAAAGTGATGATCCCACTGGCCATACCTACCATGACCATATAATCTTTTAAAGTCTTGTTTTTTGTAAAATATAGAAACGGGAAAACAAGTGTGCTGACAGCACAGATGTTTTCAAAGGATACTTTAGTAAATATGGCTTCTACGGTTGTATATGGCCAAATGAATATTTTTAAAAAATGGATGGTAAAAGCAAGCATGATGATACCAAAAATGAACCAATGTCTAAACCTTTGGCTCTTATTTCTTAAAAAAACAACTGCTAGTACAGTGATTATGATCGCAATCAGGATGTAGAGAAAATAGTAGATGTTACCCATTCTAACCATTGGCATAGCTCCTATAAATCATCTTTGATGGATTTATTATAACATATTAAACCATAGGATACCATAGATATAAATATCGATATTAAAGTAAAAAGGTATCAGTCAACTGATACCTTCAAGTTTAAATGCTGATGATCCTAAATCACTTATGACTTGATTGGATCTAATGCTGTATTTTTATCTTTATTGACTTTCTTATAATGAACGATAAAGACAGTGACTAAACCGATACCGCCACCAAGGACAAGCCCAATAGCACCTGTGATTAATAGATTAATCTCTGGTTCATATTGTGGAGCCATCAAAGGTTTAACCATGGAACGTGTGACATAAACATTGTATTCAGTAAATAAAATATCCAAATCATCAACAATTGCTGATAGCGTTTGTGAGCTTCTTGCAATCGATTCTTGAACTTTAACAATTTCTTCTGCTTCTTTTTGTGGTGTGACAATAAATAATGGGTCTAGGCCTCTTAAACGCTCAATATTGGTTTCATAAGAGATGATGGTTTGTTCATAGGTTGCTATTTCTCTTTGAGAACTAACAAGATTGCCATAAAGGATGTTTAAGTAAGGATCGGTATCTATGGTATTGCTATCCAAACCAGGTATAAGGATGGTTGCAGTACTACCAACATAGTTATCAATTAAATTGGTCAAACCCGTCTCAACTTCTATCTCTGTATTAAGTAAGAGTTCCATCTGTTCAACTTGATAGAGATATTTTGTGATAAGCAAATCCTTATCTTTTGATAAGAGATAATTATTGATTCTAGCTGACATCGTCGATAAATCAATCGAGTTCACTAAATTTGCTCTAACTTGAATATCACCAAAGCCAATACCTAATTGTGTTGAAGAAAATGATGCAGCATCTGGTAAGACACTTTCGATCGCGTTATTGATTAATAAGATTTGAGAATTTAAAATATCATAAGCTTCAATATAATCAAGTCCCATCAAATCAGTACTTGTATAGTCAATGATGACAGCTCTTTGAATATATTTTCTTTCAAAATCAATTCTAAAATTATCCAACAATAAATTGATTAAATCAATGCCTTGATTAACAGATAAGTCTAGAGCATTATTATCTAAAGTGACTTTGAACTGAGTTGCATAATAGGTGATTTGAGTACCTTTTTCCAAAGAACTCTGTATTAATGCTAAGGTGCTTGAAGGAATAACAGGCGTTAAGGATATTGCACTTCTGAGTTCACTTGATGAGATTTCATTTAGGTTCATGCTATCTAGTGATTCATTAAGCACATAAGATTCAAAAGCGTTATTATAATCAAATCTTAAGCCATCTGGGTATTCACCACTGGTGATACCATTCCACTGTAACTCAACATAAGTTGATACTTTTGAAGTTGTTGAATTGATGACCATGCCAGAAGCAAATCCTAAAACGAGACCAATTGCTGTAATGATGATGAGCAACCATTTATTCATCCACAAAATATCGAAAATTTCTTTTAGGGAAATACCTTCTAATTGAAAATCTTCGTAACGTTCTTGTTCCGTATTCATTGTTCCCTCCAGATATTAAAAACTACATATTATTATATAATAAAAATTTGGTTTAGTCAAAAAGTTATTACTTACTCATTAAAACTATCGTTTCTTTGATATCTTTGTTCACTTGTTCTAGTGAATCCAACCAAAAATCTTTCTTAGTGACATCAATATTCATAGACTTTGCGACTTCTTCTACAGACGTTTTTGTTGTGAGTGATAGCAAGTCATCATAGCTCTTTAAAAATGATTCAGGATTCTTAAGGTACTGCGCATATAGGCCTTTACCGAAGAGTAATCCAAACGCATAAGGAAAGTTATAGAAATTTAATCCAGCACTATAATAATGACCTTTATTGAGCCACATATAAGGATGAAGTACTTCGTGATCTAATCCTTTTTGATAAGCCTCTTTTTGAGCATCAAGCATCATTGATTTCATCTGATGCTTTGAGACAGGTCCTTCTGATTTTTCAAAAAGATGCGTTTCAAAGATGAAACGAGAAAGGATGTCGATGATCACTTGTGTATCACCTTGAAGTGAATTTTCAAGAACCGATAATCTTTCATTGGGATCTGTGATCATTGATAACAAATGATTGTTGACAATTGTTTCGCAGAAGATCGAAGCCGTTTCTGCTAAAGGCATAGGATAGTTCCAAAATAAAGGATCATTGTTAGAAATGACTTCGCCATGGTATCCATGGCCAAGCTCATGAGCGAGTGTCAAGATATCTGATAAAGAACCCGTGAAATTGCTCATGATCCGAGATTGTTTTAATTGAGGTTGATTGGAGCAAAAAGCACCCCCTCTTTTCCCTTTTTTAGGGAATGGATCAATCCAGTTGTTTTCGAAAGCCTTTGTAGCAAAATCACCTAGTCTTTTTGAGTAACTGTAAAATCCTTCTTTAACGATTTTTTGCGCTTCTTCATATGTATAGGTCTTTTCTAGTTTTCCAACAGGAGCAAATAGATCATAAAATGGCAAGCCATTTTCATGACCTAAGTATTTGGCTTTGGCTTGAAGGTACTTCTCAAATTGAGGACGATAGTCCATCATCGCACCAATCATCGCGTTCAATGTCTCTTTGGCCATTCTTGATGAAAAGAGTGTTTTGGATAAGGCTGATTCATAGCCTCTAAACTCATTGATCACAATCACTTCTCGTTTGATATTGGATAGTGCGAGTGAGACTTGATCCTCAATTGCTTCATAAGCTTTTAATTCAGCCTCATAGGCATCTTTTCTTACGGATGGGTCATGTTCATAGGCAAGATTTCTAACCTCGCTTAAAGTGATTTCTTTACCTCTGTACATGACAGGAAGATTGGCTGTTGTAAGGCCTTGGAGTCTTGACCAGGATCCTGAAGAAAGTTCTCTGAGTTTGGAATACATGATTTCTTCTTTTTCTGATAAGAGGTGTTTAGCTTCTTCTTGGTCTCTTTCTAAAATGAATTGATATTTCTTGATGAGTTCGGATTTTGATGACAGGTCATCTAAATCGATTTCAAGTAAATATCTAGAAAATAAGACATCTTCAGCAATTGATTTTCTAAAGATTTGTTGAAGTTTTGCAAGATAGGTAGGTGCATCTTGATTGGTCACATCGGTTGACATGACTAAACTAGGATAACTCGATAGTGTTCTTGCTAAACCGGAAACTTCTTCTTGATATTTAAGATGTCCTTCGATATAGTCGATGTCACTACCTTTTTTATTTCTAATAAATGAAACATAATCATCAAAGAGTTGACTCAATTTTTTTAGATCATTTTGATATTTTTCATCAAACCCACTATATAAATCTGATAAATCCCATGTGTTCATATTGCCCTCCATTTTTTATGAATTTATTATAACATGTATCATATATCTAAAGATAGTAAGGTTTCAATAGGTTTACTATCTTTGTAAGCTGTTTTATAATTAAAGCGAACAGCGATTTGATTAAGCCAGATTATAACAGGGGTCTTCGAATCCATTTGCATGTCTGGCTTTTCATCTATCCTATGGCTATATTTATTTTGAGAATATCGGGTCTTTGAATCCATATCAACTGCATGATCAAGTTGCCTGTAGACAGATGGAGTTGTTGTTCAAAGAAAGGATGTGTTACCATGCTATGTCTTGCTATAGACATCGCCAAAGGAAAGTCAGTGGTTGGACTTTTCGATGAAACGCTCAAAGCGATCATTCCGCTTCATGAAATCGCTCATGAGCAGCTTGTTTTGGAGAAGCTTGTCCTTCACCTAGATCCCTCTAACGTTGAAATCATCTTGGAATCGACTTCCATGTATCATTATCCCGTTGTCTCATTTTTTGAGAAACGTGACTTCCATGTGATTATTCTCAATCCTATCATCTCAAAAGAACATAAAAGAAATTTGAGAAAAACGAAGACTGACCGAACGGATTGTGAGAATCTGGCGTCCATTTATTTTGAGAAAAAGTTTAATATCCAAAGGAAACACCTGCCCATTTATCTGCAGATGCAGAGTATTTCCAGACATATCTTTACCCTGAATGAAAGTATGGTCAGATATAAGAATAGGTATCATCAACTGCTTGAACTTATTTTCCCCACTTATGAATACCAAGTCAAGAATGAATCTAAATTTAAAAGCGAACGATTGGCTCTGCTCAGGGATTATCCCCATCCGGAACTCATTCTTAAAACGCGTGTCGATAAACTGGCATCTGTGCTTGCTGGTCACTGTAAAACAATCGATAAACGATATTTAAAAACCGCTCAAAAGATTAAAGACTTGGCACACACAACGCTCTCAACTGTTTCAAAAGATGATGTCATTGTCGATCAATTTGCTGAGCTAAGTAGTCTCATTATCGACCTTCAACTGAAAATCAAGTTTCATCAGCAGCACCTGATCAATCTCGCACAATCTCTAAAACTATACCACCATATTTTTTCAATTCCCGGAATCAGTTCCTACATGGCTGCACTCCTCGTCGCTGAACTCAAAGACATTACCTTGTACAAAACTGTTAAACAATTGATTGCTGCTTGCGGATTGGATCCAACAATTATTCAATCTGGTAAATCTGTTGACTATCGTGGCCATATTTCCAAGCGGGGGAATAAGCACGCGAGAAAGGCTTTATTCAATGCTGTGACCAATATCATCAGGACGACATCCAGACTCAACCCCAATGATGACATCTTGCTCTATTATAGAAAAAAGCGCAGTGAGAATAAACACCACTACGCTTCCGTAATTGCCTGTACCACCAAGCTCTTACGTATCATTTTCACCCT
>JAIPGC010000037.1 GCA_021736335.1 Acholeplasmataceae bacterium
TCAAAAAGAATCCACTTGAAGTTAAGAAACTCATCGCCTATATCCCCGATAATCCCGACATTTATGAGTCTTTATCAGGTATTCAATATCTTGAGTTCATTGCTGATGTATTTAAACTTGATTCAATTGTTAGAGCACGCGAAATTGATAAATATGCAACCATGTTTGAAATCTTAGATGTGCTGAATAATCCTATCTCATCTTATTCACATGGGATGAAACAAAAATTAGTTATTATTAGTGCTTTAATTCACAAACCTAAATTGTTATTGCTAGATGAACCTTTTGTAGGGTTGGATCCAAAAGCTAGCTTTTTACTTAAAGAAGTATTTCAAAAGATGTGTTCCCAAGGTGTTTCAATATTTTTCTCAACACATGTACTAGAAGTTGTAGAAAAGTTATGTAATAAAGTTGCGATTATCAAACAAGGTAAGATCATTGCTCAAGGTAATACCCAAGAAATTATAATGAATAAGTCGCTTGAAAATATATTTATGGAAATAGCAAGTGAATCATAATGTATAGACAGTTAACAAAGTTACTCTTAAAACAGAATTTTTCATTAAAGCGACTCTTGGGATTTGATTTTAAAAAATCTAAAACAAAAGCTATCTTAATTGGTATTGCTATACTGTATGCATTGGTTGTTTTTATCGGTGCTATAGGATTCATGTTTTTTAATCTTGGAGAAATATTGCACGATATGGGACAAACAGAAATGATGCTAAGTTTTTTAACAGTATATTCTATAGGTCTTTCTATTGTGATTGTACTACTACGTGCGAGCGGATACTTATTCTATTATAAAGATTATGACATATTGGCACCTCTTCCTATACATCCAAGAACAATCTTATTGTCCAAAATATCTGTACTAATGATTATGCTTTACTTTTCTTCATTCTTATTTACGCTTCCGATTGCATTTTCATATTTTTATTGGACAGGTTTTAATGTACTAGGTTTCATCTTTTATATGATTGGATTTATATTTCTACCGTTAGTACCAGTCATCGTTATGTCATTTTTATCCTTGTTGATTGCTATGGCTACAGCAAAATTTAGACACAGCAAACTCATAAGTATTATCATTTTATTTGGCGCAACCATCGGATTGCTTGTGGGATCCTTTTCAGTCAATGAAGTTGATACCAATCCCTTGACCGGACAAATAGATTTATTTTCTGGTATAAGTAATGCCTACCCCCCATTCGAATGGTTTATCAATGCCATTCATCAACAAAGCATTATTGATCTTCTATTACTTGTAGGAACACACGGTATTGCACTCTTCCTATTTATTGTTTTCTTGCAGAACTTGGTACAAAAAACGAATCAAAGAGGTGTGAGATCAAATATTAGAAAGAACAATAAAGAGATCAAATATCAAGAGAAATCTGTATTGAACACACTTGTCCAAAAAGAATTCAAAAAATATTTTAACTCTATTTTATATGCAGTAAATTCTGGTATTGGACCAGTAATGCTGATTGTGTTATCAGTAGCTAGTTTATTCTATAGAAGCCAAATAGAAGATGTTCTTGCTCAAATGGCAGGAGTAGATATGGATATTGAAATACTCATTTTACTCTTTGTAAGCTTTTGTATTGCAATGACATACACACCTGCTATCAGTCTTTCTTTAGAAGGTAAAAACTTCTGGATTATTAAGAGCCTTCCAATTAAAGCTGAAACTGTTGTCCTTTCTAAAATTGTATTTAATTTAATTTTATGTGTTCCTATTGCAATCACCAGTATTATTCTATTTGGTATCTCAATTGGAATTTCAGCCGTCAGTCAATTTATCCTCATTGGATTAGTCATTGTCTTTGCAGTCCTTATTTCTACATTTGACGCAATTGTAAACTTACATGTTCCAAAATTTGATTATGTCAATGAACAAGAAGTAGTCAAACAAAGTGCAGGGGCACTATTGGGTATATTTGGAGGATTTGCATTTATTGCAATCAATGGTGTTTTCTATTATTTTATGAGTGACGTGACATCATTTACAGTCATCACATTATTGATGATTCTTGTGAATTTGATTATGTTGGCTCCATTAGTCTACTATGTGAAAACTAAATCATCAGTATTATTTGATAGAATGAAGGCATAGACCAAAACAAGAATCATGTGACATTTTTCATGATTCTTGTTATTTCAATAACAAACAGTTATAATAAACGATAAGGAAAGAAGGTATACATATGTTAAAATTTAATGATTATAAGTATGAAAGACCCGATTTAGAAAAAGTAAAAAAAGAACTTGAAGAACAAATTGCATTGATTGGTGAAGGAAAAGATCTTGAAACAGAAATTAAAGCTGTCTATAGATTATTTGAAATCAATGATAAGGTTGCTACAAGCGGTACACTCGTATCTGTAAGAAATAGTCTAAACACAACTGATGAGTTCTATGAAAAGGAACAAGACTTTTTCGATGAGAACGGACCTCACTTACAACAATATGAGCATCAATTTATTGAGAAGCTACTTTCATCGTCAAACAGAGTGGGATTGGAAAAGGAATTTGGTTCACTTATGTTTCTTAGAAATGAACTCGCTCAAAAGACGTTCAAGCCAGAGATCATTCCTGATCTACAACAAGAAAATAAGCTATCAACTGAATATGGAAAGTTGATTGCTTCAGCAAAGATCGAGTTTCAAGGGGGCACGTATAATTTAAGTCAAATGGCACCATTTATTCAAGATGTCAACAGAGAAACAAGACATCAAGCTCAGCTTGTAGTCTCGAAATTCTTTGAAGATAACGAAGCACAATTTGACCGCATCTATGACGATATGGTTAAAGTGCGTCATGAGATTGCTAAAAAACTGGGATACAAGAATTTCGTTCAACTTGGTTATGATCGTTTCGGTAGAACAGATTATACTGCTACAGATGTAAAAACATATAGAGACCAAGTATTTGAAGATATTGTTCCTCTTGTATCAAGTTTAACTGAAAGAAAAGCTAAACGTCTTGGTATTGAAAATCCTAAATCATATGACTTAGCTTTGTCCTTTTTATCTGGAAACCCAACACCAAAAGGTGATCGTGTATGGCAGGTTGAAAGAGCTAAGAAAATGTATGATGAGATGTCTCCAGAGACTTCTGAATTTTTTAATTTTATGTTAGATAGAGAGTTATTGGAATTAGACAGTAAGCCTGGAAAACAAGGTGGAGGATATTGTACATATATTCCTGAATATCGTTCTCCATTCATTTTCGCAAACTTCAACGGTACATCACATGACGTTGATGTCTTAACACACGAAGCAGGTCACGCTTTTCAAGTTTATCAAAGTAGAGATTTGTTGCCTGATTATCGTTGGCCAACTATGGAAGCTGCAGAAATTCATTCAATGAGTATGGAATTTTTAGCTTGGCCATGGATTGATCAATTCTTCTTAGAAGATACGCCAAAGTATAAATTTAATCATCTTGCAGGTGCTGTATCTTTCTTACCATATGGTGTATTAGTTGATGAATTCCAACATCACATTTATGAAAAACCAGAAATGACACCAGACGAAAGAAAAGCAACTTGGAGAAAACTAGAAAAGAAATATATGCCATTTAAAGACTATGGTGATGATGCATTTTTAGAAAAAGGAACATTCTGGTTTAGACAAGGACATATTTTCGGTTCACCATTCTATTACATTGATTACACGCTTGCTCAAGTATGTGCTTTCCAATATTGGATTAAACATCAAGCCAACAGAAAAGAAGCACTTGAAAGCTATTTAGCTCTATGTAGATTAGGTGGATCAAAGAGTTTCTTAGGCTTAGTAGAATCAGCTAATCTGATGAATCCTTTTAAAAAAGGAACAGTCCATAAGATCGTTGAACCAATCAAAGCATATCTCGATGCTGTTGATGATTCAAAACTATAAAATAAAATAGTATAAAATAAAAAAAGCCGGTTAATTGCTTAACTAGGCTTTTTTTGACTTGTCTTTTAAAAACGAATAAATGGAGTCAGCAGCTTGCATACCATCATAAACTGATTTTGCAATTTGCAATTTCCCACCAATAATATCACCAGCTGCGAACAAACCTTCAATATTGGTTTGATAATTTTGATCAACTGAAATATTGTTTTTTTCTACAACAACACCAAGTTGAGAAGCGAAGTCAATTGAACTAGGTACGCCTAAGGCAATGAAGACACCATCAACTGGGTACTCACCTTTATTGGTTACGATATGTGTAATTTTATCATCACCCTTAAAGGACAAAATTTGATCAAAAACGACTGGATTCTCTGTTAAATTAGGTAACTCATTTCCGTGTGTGAAGACAGTGACATCAGCAGATATTCTGTTTAAGTATTCGAGTTCATGTAACATGTAAGGTCCACATCCTACAATAGCTAACTTCTTTCTTCGATAAAAGTAACCGTCGCAAGTTGCACACATACTGATTCCTTTTCCACGATACTTTGAGAAACCTGGAATATTTAATGTTTGTCTTGTTTTTCCTGTAGCCAATAAAACAGCTTCTGAGTGATATGATTTTTTTTGAGTCTTTACGACAAAACCTGTCTCATCTTGTTTTAGTGAGATGACGGAATCGGTTATAACCTCTATACCTAAATTTTTAGCTTGGTCTACACCATTTTGAATAAGCTTATAGCCTTCAATGGGTTCGCTAAAACCATAGAAATTTTCAACCAAATCAGAATAACCGTCCAAAGCACCTAAGTCTTTACCAATAACTAAAGGATCGATACCGGTTCTTTTTAGATAAATGGCCGCAGTAACTCCTGCGGGACCATATCCAATGATGATAACTTTTTTCATACTTCTAATAATTTTCTTAAAGTTGCTTTTGATTGTACGCCAAGAACTGATTGGTGTACTTTACCATTCTTAAAAACTACAATAGTAGGAATACTCATAATGCCAAACTGATCAGCAATTTCATACTCAGCATCAACGTCAAGCTTACCAACTTTTGCTAAGCCAGAAACTTCCTTAACTAGTTCTTCAAGAATTGGAACAACTCTTAGACAAGGACTGCACCAAGTAGCCCAAAAATCGACAAGTACAGGTAAATCACTTTGCAATACTTCTTTTTCAAAATTTTCTGTTGTTAAATGTAATACCATTTTATTTCACCTCATTTATGTTCAATACCATTATAAGTAATTTATTAAAAAAACGCTAATTATTTACATATCATTGTGTAATTATGGGACAAATCAGTTTATAAATCATTCTTTTATATCTTCACTAAGTGAAAACAATTAAATTGAACACAGTTGCCTTTATAATATTTCTTATACATGATATAATGTTAAGGTACGAAATGTAGGTGAAATTGATGATTAAAGTAAGCGATTTGAGCTTTTCATATAATAGTGTTGATGAGGCTTTAAAACATGTTAATTTAGAGATATCCAAGGGTTCTTGGGTATCTATTTTAGGACATAACGGATCAGGAAAATCAACGCTTTCTAAACTTTTAGTAGGGCTTTTATCACCTTCAGACGGAGAAATTTATATAGATGGTATGAGACTTGATGAAGAGCATATCGTGGAAATAAGAAAAAAAATAGGCATTGTTTTTCAAAATCCAGATAATCAGTTTGTAGGCGTCACTGTAAAGCACGATATAGCTTTTGGTTTAGAAAATCAGTGTATTCCACATGATCAAATGGTAGATAAGATTAATCATTATGCAACTTTAGTTGGTATGGAGGCATTTTTAAGCAAAGAACCACATCAGCTATCTGGTGGACAAAAGCAAAGAGTTGCTATTGCTGGCGCATTGGCCATGGAGCAAGATATCATGATTCTAGACGAAGCTACTTCAATGCTTGATCCAGAGGGTACACAAGAAATCATCAATCTTATTAAAGTATTAAATAAAGATTTAGACAAAACAATCATCACAATTACGCATGACTTATCATTTGCAGCTCAAAGTGATTATTTGATAGTTTTAAAAGATGGAGAAGTTATCTTGACAGGAACACCAAAAGAAGTATTTAATCAAGAAGAACTCTTAAAATCATCTAATCTTGAATTGCCTTTTGAAATAAGCTTATACAATGAAGTAGCAAAAGACAAAACCATTGATTCTAAAGTTTTGGAGGCATTATGGGCATACAATTCAAAGATGTAAGCTTTGCATATAAAGGCCTAAAAGTTAATTATGATGCCATTCGTCATATCAATTTGAAAATAAAGGATAAGGGAGAATTTATTGCTATTGTCGGTCAAACCGGTTCTGGTAAATCAACACTTGTCCAACACATGAATGCATTATTACTTCCAAGTAGTGGGAATGTTGTCGTATTTGGGCAAAACCTACCTCCTAAAAAGAAGGAAAAGATCAATTATCTTCGTCAGAAGGTCGGTCTTGTTTTTCAATTCCCTGAATATCAATTATTTGAAGAAACCATTTTAAAAGACATTATGTTTGGACCTAAGAACTTTAAGTCAACTGAAGATGAAGCAAGAGTCATGGCTAAAAAAGCAGCAAGCATTGTTGGTATAGACGAATCTTTATATGAACAATCCCCATTCCGTATTTCTGGTGGTCAGATGAGAAGAGTGGCTATTGCAGGTATTTTGGCAATGGAACCAGAAATACTTGTGCTCGATGAACCAACCAGAGGATTAGATCCAAGAGGAAGAAATGATCTCATGGCAATTTTTAGAGAGCTTCATGAAAAAGAGAACAAAACAATTATCCTTATTTCGCATGATATGGACTTGGTTTCTGAATATGCAAAAAGAGTGATTGTTCTTAAGGATGGAAATCTTGTTTTTGATGGAACCAAAGAAACACTTTTCGAACATAAGGATTTTGATTCATTTCATTTGGATTTTCCAACCCCACTTAAGATTTTAAAGCATTTAGAAAAAGAAATTGGTATTCCTTATCAACCTAAATATGACTTTAACAGTCTCCTTAGTTATCTAAAGGAGGTTGCTCATGAATAATATTACAATCGGGCAATTTATTCCCGGAAACTCTTGGCTTCACCGTTTAGATCCAAGAATTAAGATTTTAAGTTTAGTCGTTCTTTTGGTTGGAACTTTCTTAATTCCAATTTCAGTCAATGCTATCCCCTTAATCACGATGTCACTTATTTTTGTAGGTATTATGATTTTGACAGCATCTTCTGGAATTCCTATGAGAAAAGTCTTGAATGGTCTTAGACCTATTGTTTTCTTATTGACCTTTACATTTTTTATTCAGTTATTTTATGTGAAAACCGGAACACTAGTCACGGCACCTATTGTCATGTATATCTCACTGACCAGTATCATAGGGATTATCTTATGGCTCGTATTTTATAATTGGTCAAAAAAATATGTTAAAACGCGCATTCTTTATTTTTTCTTTACTGCATTCATGGTTTTCTTTATTCAAGCGATGTTACCATATGTTGGGTTTACTAGCTATACACTTTTCATTTATGATGAAGGATTAATTCGTGCAGGATTTATTTTCATTCGTATTACAAATGTCATTATCATGACTTCACTTCTTACATTCACTACGATGACAACAGATTTGAATTATGGAATTGAATCTTTATTGAAACCGCTAAAAATCATTAAAGTACCCGTTGATGTTATTGCTATGATGCTATCTTTGACTTTGCGATATATTCCAACTCTTTTAGGTGAAACCGAAAAGATTATGAAAGCTCAAGCATCTCGAGGTGTTGATTTTAAAGAAAGTAAGTTTAAAGATAAAGTAGTACAGATCATATCCTTATTGATACCCGTATTTGTCATATCATTCAAAAGAGCAGAAGACTTAGGTAATGCGATGGAAGTAAGAGGATATATCATTGGTGCGAAACGAACAAGAATCGACGAGTATCATATTGGATTTGTTGATATTTTCAGTTTAATATTGGCATTTGTTATTCTCGGTCTAATCATTTATTCTAAGGTGATGATATGAGATATATGGCAGTCGTGAGTTATGATGGATCAGTTTATAACGGTTTTCAAAGACAAAACAATGGCTTAGGTATTCAAGAGGTTATTGAGAAAGCTTTTCGCAATATGACTCAGACAGAAATAAAAATACACAGTGCAGGAAGAACCGATAAAGGTGTTCATGCGATTGGACAGGTTTTTCATTTTGATAGCACTCTTAATATGGAAACTTCGGATTGGTTGCGCATTAACGATCGATTACCTTTAGATATTAGAATCAAGAAAATAAAAAGAGTTAAACCTGATTTTCATGCAAGACATAGTGCAAAATCAAAAATCTATAAATATGTTATTGCTAAAAATCCTAGTACTGTTTTTTCTAAAAATTATGAAGTTTACATCAGAAATCTAAACATTGAGCCCATGAAGACAGCTATCTATGATTTTGTTGGAACACATGACTTTAAAGGCTTTTCACAATTTGTAAAAGACAAGCCTACGATAAAGACTATATATCAAGTCTCGATTAAAGAAAGCAAGAAACATTATACTTTTGTGTTTCACGGCAATAGTTTTCTAAAATATATGGTTCGCTCGATGATGGGAACATTGATACAAATTGGATTAGGAAAGAAAGATCCATCGGTTATAAAACAAATTTATGACACGAATGACCGCTCTCTTGCAGGAAAAACTGCTGAAGCCAGAGGATTATTTTTGGTCAAAATCTTCTATTAACATGCTATAATTGATACAAGAGGAGAGATCGAATGTTTATCACTTTTGAAGGTGGCGAAGGCACCGGTAAAACAACATTAATCAAAGATATCGCTGAAATGCTATGCCAAGATTACGATGTTAAAACATCAAGAGAACCTGGTGGTAGTTTGATTACAGAAGCAATCAGAGATATCATCTTAAACCCTAAATATGTTGGGGTAACGCCTTACACAGAGGCTCTTCTTTTGGCTGCATCAAGAGCTCAGCATCTTGATGAAGTGATTTTACCTGCTCTTAATGAAAACAAAATCGTCTTATGTGATAGATACCTAGATAGCTCACTTGCATATCAAGCATATGCTAGAGATCTAGGCTTTGATTTTGTTCTTAATATCAATCAATATGCGACATACCACATGCCTGATTTGACATTTTATATTGATTTGGATCCACTTGTTGGCATGGCTAGAATATCAAATAGAGACAAATATGATCGATTAGATCAGGAAACTGTTGATTTTCATCAAAAAGTGCGTCAGGGGTATTTAAAGATTGCACAGATGTATCCCAAAAGGATTGTAACTATAGATGGCACACAAAGCATTGAGGAAATCAAGCTTCAGATCATTACTAAAATTAGAGAAAAACTATGAAAAGAGCACTCTATTTCTTTAAGCAAACAATCCAAAAAAACAGATTATCACACCTTTATTTGATTAGCGGTCCCAAAGGTAGTGGTAAATCACAATTAGTGGATGAAGTTGCATTTCTTATATTGAGTCAAAAGCGTGAAGATGTCTCGCATCTAAAACAACAAATTGTTGAACGTAAAATATCTAATATGATGGTTATAGAACCTGACGGCTTAACGATTAAAAAAGAGCAGATATTAGAACTTCAAAAAGAATTTTCTAAAACCGCACTTGTCAGTGGTCCACGCATATATGTTATTAAGAGTATTGAAAAAATTGGAACTGGTGCAGCAAATAGTCTACTCAAGTTTATGGAAGAACCACTCAGTCATAATGTTTATGGATTTCTTCTTACCGATAATTATGAAGACGTGATTAGGACAATCATATCTAGAAGTCAAGTTTTGCATCTAAAGAGTATTGATGAAAAGGATTTGGAGCTTGAATTAATTGAACAAGGTATTGATGAAAAAATAGCAGTTCTTGTACCTTATTTAACTAAGAATATTGATGAAGCCATTTTATTTGCTGAAAATCCCAATTTCATCGAAATGGTGAACTTTATAGAATCTCTTGTAACTAATTGGTCAAATAAAGATATTTCTTTTCCACTTTATTTTGCTCAAAAGGGACGTTTTTTAATTCAGGATAGAGATTTCTTTATGAACTTTCTTGAACTTATCTTGCTTTATTTTTTAGATCTCATTCACTATAAAGCACACCAAGAAATCACATATCAATTTTTAAGAGAACAAATTCAGCTTCAAAGTGATCTATTGCAAATCAAAGATATTAATGCTTTTATCGAAAAAATTCAATCGATACTAGAACGTCAATCATATTATATTAACCTCGAGCTTGCGCTCGATCAATTATCATACACGTTGGAAAAGATGAGGTGAGAAAGTGAAAGTTGCATTAGTACAATTCAAAGAAGCAGGCAAAAAGTATTACTTCTCCTATGGAGATTTAAATATAGAAATTAATGATTTTGTTGTTGTTGAAACAACTCGTGGAATTGAAATCGGCAAGGTCTATCTATTCAAAGACATTGAAGAAACAGATTTGATTAGCGAGTTGAAACCTATCATTCGAAAAGCCACAGATGGGGATATCAAAGAAGATGAATATAATCAGACGCTTGAGTATGGGGTCGTCGAGAAATCTAAAATTCTAGCAATTCAAAATGAACTTGAAATTAAAGTTTTAGGTGCTGAGTATACCCTTGACCGAAAGAGATTGCTTATTTATTTTGAATCTGAAACGAGAGTAGATTTTAGAAATCTCGTCAGAGACTTAAGTGAAATTTATCATACACGTATCGAGTTAAGACAAATTGGACCAAGAGATGCAGCTAAGATGATAGGCGGTATTGGCCCTTGTGGTCTCATTTTGTGTTGCACGACATTCATTGGTGAATTTGATACAGTATCAATTAAGATGGCAAAAAATCAAAATATCGCATTAAATCCACAAAAGATTTCAGGTGTATGTGGAAAATTGCTATGCTGTATAAAATATGAAGATGATGTGTATACTGAATTGAAAAAGATTTTACCCGATGTCAATGAAGAAGTTCAAACTGAAAAAGGATTGGCAAAGGTGATTGATTTAAATATCATCGGACAAAAAGTTAGAGTAAAACATATTGATGGTGAAGGTATTGAATGGCTTCCACTTTCAGAAATCACACGAAGTGAATAATGCTTAGAACAGTCCTTGGAACAGATCTATGGATCGATCAAAAATCAAGACAAGCATTTAATTTAGATACCGTTTTGTTGGCTGACTTTATCAAAGTTCCTGCAAAAACAAAAACTCTTTTTGATTTTGGAACCGGTGCTGGCGCACTGATGCTTTATATGAGCAAAAAGACAAAGGCTAAAATAACTGGAGTTGAAATTCAAGAGGATCGATATAGACAAGCATTAAAAAACATTGAACTCAATCAGCTTAATCATCAACTGTCTTGTTTGCATCAGGATGTCAAGATGTTAGATGAAAAGAATATTGATGTCATCATCAGCAATCCTCCCTTCTTCAAAGTAAGCGAGAAAAGCAACGTCAACGATCATGAAGATGACACCATAGCAAGACATGAAGTCATGCTATCGCTTAATGAATTATTGAAAACAGTTTCTCAAACCTTAAAATTTGGTGGGCATTTCTTTATGATCCATAGACCTGATCGGTTTGCGGAAATAGTTGATGCGATGAACACTTATCAGTTGGAAATCAAACGTATAAGGTTTGTACATCCTTATTTAAATACGCCACCTAATCATGTTTTGATTGAGGCTATTAAGAATGGACAATCCGGTATGAGAGTAGAACCACCACTTATTTTATATTATGAAAAACACATATTAACCAAAGAATTGGTCGATATATATGGAGGTAGAGCATATGTTACTAAGCGTACTTAATAGAAAAGAAAAATTAAAGTTTCTTGATTTAGCCATGCTTATGGTATCGGTTGATGGGTCACCAACAGAACTTGAACAAAGATTACTCAATATGATGCTCGCTGAAGTTGGTGACAATATTGTTGCTGAATATCACTTTGCCTTAAGCAAAAACTTAAAGCAAACCATAGACTATTTCAATTCATCACCAAACAAGGTAAAAAATATCATTTACTTAAATTTGGTCAAAGTTGCAATGTCAGATGATTTTTATAATACATCTGAACATGAATTTCTCGAAGAACTTAGAGAAAAACTCGGAATTGATGAAACGAAGAAAAAACAATTGATGCGTCTTGTTTATATGGAAAGAGACTTAAGAGAACGTGCGAAGAGAGTTGTCGGTCACTAATGCAGAAAAGCTTTAAGGAACCAAAACCTACACTCTATGTTGTTTCAACACCTATAGGCAATCTCAAAGATATCACCTATCGTGCAGTTGAAATATTGAATGAAGTTGATGTTATTTTAGCTGAGGACACAAGAACATCTTCAGTTCTACTTAATCATTACCAAATAAAGAAACCGATGATTAGTTATCATGAATTCAATAAGGATGAAAAAGAATCTCAGATCATCAACCTCTTGAGTGAACAGAAAAACATCGCACTCATTAGTGATGCTGGAACACCAGGAATCAACGACCCTGGATTTGAAATCATCAAAAAAGTCATCGAATCAGGATATCATGTTGTATCGATTCCTGGAGCGAGTGCACTGCTTGCTGCCGTTGTCACATCAGGACTCATCATACAACCTTTTACATTTCTAGGGTTTTTACCTAGAAAGCAAGTTGATATGAAAAAGACTTTGTCTGAATATATCAATAGAAAAGAAACCCTGATCATTTATGAATCACCAATGCGCATAGAAAAAACCATAAAGGTTATCTATCAGATACTTGGAGAGCGCAATATTTCTTTAGCAAGAGAACTCACAAAGACTTTTGAAACCATCATAAGAACAACATTAAGTCAAGCTATAGAAATGGAACATAATACCAAAGGGGAATATGTAATCATCATCGAAGGTGATACTCATTTCCAAGAAAGCTTTAATGAATCTGTAGTTGATCATGTACAAAGACTCATCCAATCAGGAATAACTGAAAAGGATGCTATGAAACAAGTTGCTGTTCAACGTGGAATTCCCAAAAGTGATGTTTATCAAGCATTTAAAATTGATAAAAAATAAGACTTGATTTTTATGGTAATTCATATATAATAAGATTATTATAGGCAATGAGAAAAAGAGTAGTGAGATGAAATGTGTTTAGAGAGTTCGTGGTAGGTGCAAACGAATCCTTCATCTGATGAACATGGTTTTCGAGCCTTTTGGTCGATAGGTAGACCAAAACGTCAGTCCGCGTTAAGGATTTTGAGTGCTAGCTATGCTAGAACTAAGGTGGTACCGCGAAATTTTCGTCCTTAGATTTTTTTAAGGGCGATTTTATATTTTTATGGAGGTAATGAAAATGAACAAGACCTATTATTTAACAACAGCAATTGCATATGCTTCAGCAATCCCTCATATCGGAAATGTCTATGAGGCTATATTAGCTGATGCTATTGTCAGATTTAAAAGACTAGACGGTTACGATGTCTTTTTTCAGACTGGAACCGATGAGCACGGCCAAAAGATAGAGAATAAAGCAAAAGCTAATGAACTATCACCCAAAACATATGTTGACTACATCTCATCAGAAATCAAACGCATCTACAAAAAAGTCGATGTCAGCTATGATCAATTCGTTAGAACAACAGATGAAAGACATATTAAAGCTGTTCAGGCTATATTTAAAAAATTATATGATCAAGGCGATATCTATTTAGGAGAATACGAAGGTTGGTATTCAATCGCTGAGGAAGCATTTATACTTGAAAAAGATATCGTTGATGGTAAAGCTCCTAATGGTGACATCCCGGTCTGGACAAAAGAAGCAGCTTATTTCTTGAAACTTGCTCCTTATCAAGAACAATTAATCAAACATATCGAACAACATCCTGAATTCATTGAACCTGAATCTAGAAGAAATGAAATGATACAAAACTTTCTCAAAGAACCACTCCCAGATTTATCAGTATCCAGAACTTCCTTTAAATGGGGGGTTCCAGTTGAGTTTGATGAAGGACATATCGTTTATGTATGGATTGATGCCTTAAGTAATTATATTACAGGATTAAACTATAATCCCGATCAACCAAGTAGTATTGAATTTAATAAATACTGGCCAGCAGATGTCCATTTGATTGGTAAAGATATTTTAAGATTCCATACAATTTATTGGCCAATTATTTTGATGGCTTTAGGATTAGAATTACCAAAACAGGTTTTCGGTCATCCTTGGATATTGGTTAATAAAGGGAAAATGAGTAAATCGGTTGGTAATGTCATGTACACAGATGATTTGGTGCGCTACTTTGGTGTAGATACCATTAGATACTATGTGCTTCATGAAATTCCATTCGCTCAAGATGGCAATATAACTTTTGAACTAATCATTGAAAGAAATAATAGTGATTTAGCCAATACGATTGGTAATCTAGTCAATAGAACCATTGGTATGGCACATAAGTATCGCGAAGGTGTTGTAAAAAAGATCATACTCGATGAACCCTTTGAATTGAGCTTAAAAGAAAAGTGTCTTGACCTTTTACCAGAAATCAGAAAATACTTTGACGAACTGAAAGTTGCTGATGCTCTAGAAGAAATCGTGAAGCTTGCAAGATCAGCAAATAAATATATTGATGTTTCAGAACCATGGGCACTTTTTAAAGATCCAAACAAACAAGATGTTTTAGATCATGTGCTTTATCACTTACTTGAAACCATTCGGTATATTGCGATTACTTTACAACCATTTATACCTGCAACT
>JAIPGC010000038.1 GCA_021736335.1 Acholeplasmataceae bacterium
TGAAGCCCATTACTGCGCCTCCAGCTAATGAACTTGAGTAAGGAATTGAAGCTTGATAAACATCTGCGTTTGCTTGAATAAGTGTAACCATTGCAGGATCAGCGTCGACATTATAAACTACAAATGTTTGACCTGGAGCCAATGATCCAACTAGTTCTAACATGTATGCTATTTCAGCAGTAGTCTTACCATTGTTATATTGAACGATTTGATAATTTGATAAGTCTAATGTCATGCTTGTTGGATTATATAATTCTAATGCTTTACTATTACCTGTTGATGGTTCAAGATATTCTGAAATTAGTAAATCCAATGTTTGTGGAACTACAATGACTTCAGGTACACCAACAGAAACATCAAATGTTACAACCTTTTCAACTAGGTTCAAAGTTAATGTAGCTGTTAAAGTAACAACTTCAATACCTGAAACTGGAAGAACGACTGCGCCAGTTGTTGGATTAATTAATGCATCATTGCTTGAAGTCCAAACGATTGTTGAAAGGTTTGTACCAGCAGCAGGAAGAACTAATGTACCAGCTTCTACAATTTCTTCAGGAATAACTATTTCTTTAGCATCTAATGCAATTAGATCTGCATCAGTAGCTACTGCAGCTGTTAAGACTGTTGAATTAGTGAAATAGAAGAATGGATTATTATACCAAGCAAGTGGGTTAACTACATCGAAGTAATCACCAACAGTTACTGTAGCAAGTAATGCTGCAGCTTCTGTGCTTAATGCTTGTCTAGAATCCCATTTCATATCCAATTTAGTACCTTCAGCTAATCTTTCAAGAGTAACTGTTATGTTACCATATGAGTCAGTAGCAACTGCTGATACATATAGACCAGTCATTTCTACTAATTGACCTTGATATGGAAGCATTGCTGTAGCATTTAATGCATATGCATCAACATTCATAGCTGTTGGCATTGTAGCATCACCAACTAAAGTAATAGCTGTTGGAGAAATCTGATTCATACCACTGTATACAGCTCTTGAACCAAACACTTCTACTTCTTTACCTAAATTAGCTGTTAAGAATGCTAACATAGTTGAATCTGATGTATAGATGGCAATACCACCAGTAGCATCTTGGATGAAGAATGTTCTATAATAAGCAGATGTAGTAACAATACCTGTTGTACGTAATTTAGAAGCATTTGCTAACGCAATAACATCTGCAATTGTAATGACTGGAAGTTCACCGACCTTAAAGGTAATAGTCACTGTATCAGTTGCTAAACCTCTAGTTAATGTACCAGTTATAGTAACATCTTGTTGACCAACAGTTGTAGGCATAGTGATTAAACCAGTTGTAAGATTAACAAATTCACTAGCTGTGTCCCAAACAATACTTGTTCCAAGTAAAGTAGTTGGGAAGCTTTCTGTTGTTTCTACTGTATATTCTGCATCAAAGCTTGCAGTTAATGCTGATTTAACAACATTAACAATACCAGCATCATCAAGAGTTGTTTGAATTTCATCAACTGCGCCAGTATAAATAACAGTGTAAATCTTATTGTTTGTACGTTGTGCAAATAAGAACACGTTAAGTGTGACATCTAAGCCAGCATATGTTCTAACAGCACCGATATTTGATGGATAGTAAACCATCAAAGCGTTTGTAATGAAGTCACCAGTTCCAGATGAATTAATACCTGTACCAGTAAATGTAGTATCTACTAAGAATGTTTCATAATTTGCTAGTGGATCATCTACTTGAACTTTAGCAGTTAATTGTACATATTGATAAGTGAGTGCACCTGTAAGTGGATAAGCAGGAAGTGTAGCAATATACTCAGTAATTGAACCTGTGAATACAGTAGGAGTTAAAACTGCTGCAGTAGCACTTGATTCAATATAAACGATTGGCATATTTGCATTTCCAATAATTTCCATTGATCCATAATAATTTGTGATAACGCCTCTAATTGTGAAGACGTCACCGACTTCAAGATCAGTTGGAGTCTTGTAGACTTGCAATAGAGTTGTTCCATCATAGATCATGTAACCAGTGTTAAATAAACCAACAACAGTCACATCAGGAATTTCAACATATGTACCTTCTTCCATAGCAATAGCTGCAGCGATATCAGCAACTGCTGTAAATGGTGCAAATGTTAAGACGATAACTTCAATTTCCTTAGTTGTAGTTTCATCACCTAAATGTAGAGTAGCAGTTAAAGTAACTGTAACATTACCATCTAGAGGTCTTGTAACTTTACCATCATCAGTAATAACATCTGTATTTCCAGAAGTCCAAGTTACTGTAACACCTTGTGAACCTACAGTTGTAGGTAATGTCAAATCAGCAGCAACACCATCGCCAATACCTGACAATAATAATGCATCCTTAGCTTCTTGAAGAATAAGAGCTGCTGGTTTTTCAGTAATTGCTAGAACTGTAACAACAAATTCTTTAGTTTCTTCACCGATTGTAGCAGTAAGAATAACTGTAGAGTCTGCTGAACCATAAGCTGGTCTAACGACAACACCTGTATTTGATAATACAGCTGGGTTACTTGATGTCCAAGCAACTGTGAGTGTCATTGAAGTCGTAGGAAGTACGATGTCAGCTTTTGTATTATAGCGTCCTGTTGATACTGTGTAACCAAGAAGGTCACCAGTTAACTCAATAGCATCTAATGCTTCAACTGGATCAATGACCACAACAATAGCAAGAACTTTAAGTGTAAAGTCTTTTGTTGCAGTTGCTTCACCAAGAGTGAGTGTCGCAGTTAATACAACATCTGTATCTGCTGTCTGACGTGTAACAACACCTGCATTAGAAATAACGGCAGTGTTATCAGATACCCAAGTGATTTGAACATCACCAACAGTTGTTGGCAAGGTCAAGTTCTGAGTCACAGAAGTCGCACTATCGCCTGTTGCAAATACTAAGCTTACTGAATCCAATGCTTCATCAACAAGTGCTTGGTTATCTTCACCACAAGCTACAAGTGTGAAAGCAGTCAATAGGATTACAGCAAACATTAATATGCTTTTCATAAATGTAAATCTTTTATTCATTTGACTTTCCTCCATTTTATTTTTTTTAATCTTTAAATACTATATTTCCTAAACCTGGTAACATCAACTGATAGCCATCATAATACTGTGTTACCGGTCCAAAAACCGAGATTTGTTCGCCAACTACAAATAAGTAGCTTGGCAAGAATGAAGCTGTGTAATCATCAACACGGATGCTTACATTATTACTTGAATCATCTTGCGCAATAACCGTATAAGCATCATCGCTTGGTGATTCATTAATACTTTGAATCGTTAGATTATCAAAATTAACGACTCTACCCACGTATTGTCCCACTTGGTTAGCCAAAATGGTTGTAATCGTGATTTCATTATCAGTAGATTCCAATTTCATATTTTCATATTTGTAATTGGAAAGCTGCATGCTATTGAAGTATACTGCAGGAACTAGTCCTTGGATGGTAACTTCGTAGCCAATTTGTAATTCATTTGTTGCTGTGTATCCTGCATAGATGTATATACCTCTGCCATCTTGTTCAATAAATACACTATTCCCTACTTTTGATGTGATGATACCTGTAACTGTGACTTTTCTAGCAACATATGTATCAAAGTCATCGATTAAATCGCCAATGATTACCGGTGTTCCAGCTGCACTGTAGTCGTAGTCTGGATCAACTTCACCATAAACGCGTCTACCAGTGAGCTGTGTTTCAGCACCTGCAACTGTAAACACATTTTCGTATTGTGATCCTACAGCACTTGATGTCCACGCGTATGCCTGTTCTACTAATTCAAGATTAAGCAAACGTGTAACACCATCTTTGACGTACCATACCCAGGCAAGATATCTACCATTGCCATCAGTTCTTTCACCTTCAGCTTGCAAAATGATTTTTTCAGCTCCATCAAGTTTTTCACGCACAAAGGTTGCTGCTTTTATACCCCATGGATCATATTTGCTGGTTGCTTCGGGTGCATCAATACCAAGATATCTAACTGTAAATCTTGTCCCTGATACAACATCTCTGAAGTTTGTTGTATCTCCATCTGTAAATGTTGTAACTTCGACTTCTCCAATACCGTCATTAATAAATGATAATCCAGCATATGATGCTGTAAGTCTCAATTCATCGGTATGATTGGTATCAAATGGTGGAATTATAATGCTTATGATGCGAACAACTGAGGTTGTTAGTCCTGAGTTTTGCGCAGTATAGGTTATTGTATAATCACCTAGTTTGTAATAATCCACATCTGATAAGAATTTTCCTGTGCTATCTTGAATCGTATAGTAAAAGAAATTACCAAAGGGAATATCATTACCTAAAAAGTCAGTCGCGGTTAATCCTTCTTCTAAATCAAAGTCTGGTGGATTACCAACTACAGATACAAATAGAATAACATCTTCAACTCCACTAATTGTTGGAGCTACTGGTGCGGGTATTGCAATTTCAATACGTATGCTACTACCTAAATCTATTTCGTCGCCAACATTAAAACTAACATATCTAATAAAGTAACCTTCTGATACATCATTGGTTTCAATGTATCTAAATATAACCGTTAGGTCTATACCTTCAAACAACTGCGTAATCTCTGCTTCTGTTTTGCCTGCTAAATCAACTAGCGTGTATTTTTCATCAATAGGTTCTACTTCGGGTTCTTGGCAAGATGCTGCCAAGAATCCGATAGATATAACCAATAGAATTAAGAAAAATTTTCTCACGAACCACCTAAGTTAGCTTCTGTATAAGCTTCAAGAAGTGCTGCTGCAATATCTCCATCACCTAGCATAATACGTTCTAGTGCTAGACCAACCTGTGTACGAGCTCTTGATGAACCAATGAATGCTGGATCATAGAACATGTATCCTGATTGTGTAAATGCTGCGTTTGCAGCCATTGATATTGGAAGTTGATTTGCAGTTGGTGAATTAAGGAATGTTTGATAGGTTGCACTTAAATAAGCGCTAGTTCTAACTGGTAAATAACCTGTGTTCATTGCCCAGTCAGTTGTGTTTTCTGTACTAATGATATGCTTCAAGAATAACCATGAAGCTAGTTGTTCTTGAGGAGTACCTGTCTTCATTAATGAAATGTTTGTACCTTGTTGAATTGCTGCCTTGTAATCAGGAAGTAATCCATTATATGGTACTGGACCTACACCAATTTGGAAAACTGGTAAGCTAGTTGTTGGATCAACAGCTGGAACATTATATCTAATACCAGCAGATGAACCAATTGTTACGAATGTTTGTTGGTTAACAAATGGTGTTGAAGCATATTGTTGATCCCAGAATTCTGGTAAGGTGATGATATTGTTGTTATCCTTTAGGAATTGCATAGCTGCGGTAGTATTTGCATTATCATTCCATAAGTATTGGCCTCTAAATGTTTGATAGTCAATACCAGTATATGCACCATTGAACTGTCTAGTAAATGTGATGAATGCATTACCAGTTGAGTCATAAGATGCTGGAACAATTAATGCTTTAGCTGCAGCAATAAGTGGAGCTAATTCTAGTTCTGTCTTGCTAGGATTTGCATCTCTGACTTTTTGTTCAGCAATTGCATCACCATAAGCTTTTAGTGCTGGAGCAGCAGCAATGATGTCTTGCCATGTTTCTGGTTCATCAATTTCAAGTGCATCAAATGCTGTCTTGTTATATATCATGATTTCTGTTGATTTATTGAATGGTAATGAGTAATAAGTTCCAACAGCATCATATTGGCTATTTTCTTCTAGATAAGATTCGATGATATCATCTAAATCGTCATCGCCATTTAATCCCCAAGTTGTACTGTTAATATAAGGATTTAAGTTAAGAACTGCTTTACCATTTAAGTATTCTGCAACATGGTCGGGATATGCTTGAACTAAGTTAGGCATATCTTGAGCTGTAATCGCATTAATCATATTTGTCTTAAGTGTGTCATAATTACCAACACCTGCTGGAATAATGACTGTTACATTAGGATATAATAGTTGGAAACTATCGGCATATTTTTGAAGTAAAGCTTGGTTTGCTTCACCCATAGCATGCCATAATGTGATTTCAATTGGATCAGTTCCAAGTGTTAATGGAATTTCGCTAACTGCTACAGTTAATACAACTGAAGCACTTGCTCTAACGCCACCACTATTGGTAACACGAATTGTTAAATTGTATGTACCTGGTGTGTCAAGGAAATAAGTACCAATAACTTCAATGTTTGCTGTGATGTTGCCATCAACTGGGTCAGTTGCTGTTACACCAGCTTTTGGATCATAATCACCAGATCCTACATAATAAGTTTGAGCTGCAACCACACCTGTTAATACGGGTGGTTCAACATTTGATGTGCCTTCAACTGTCAAATTAATGGTTACTGTAGCGGATAGATCGCCACTATCTGTAACTGTCAAAGTGATGATATAAGTACCTGGATAATTGACATCATCAGCTTCAAAACCACTTACAACGATGTCTGCTGTCAAATCGCCATCTTCACTATCAGCTGCTGTTACGCCATCAAGTGGATCATAAGTTGTGTCACCTTGATCAATGACTGGATTAAGATCTGCACCAGTGATTGTAGGTGCTTGATTTCTTTTAGTCGCACACGCTGAGAGTGTAAGTACCCCTAAAAGAACGAGAACGGTAAATAATACTTTTTTCATTTTTTCCTCCTATATATTTATAAATCTATTTTTATAAATTCTAATAACCTTGAGATTAACCTTTTGTTCCACTTCTACCAACACCAGCTATGATATATTTCTTCAAGGAGAAGAAAATAATCAAGAGCGGAACCGTTACAAGTGCTGTTGCGGCAAGTTGAAGATTATACACTGGTCTGGCATCAGAACCTTCACCTGTGACGAAGCTTGTACTTCTTAATGCAACAGAGATTAGCCAGTTTTCTTCAGATGGGGCTACTAATTGAGGCCAAATATATGCATCCCATGCTCCGATAGCACTTAAAATTGTAATGGTAATGATGGTTGGTTTAGCAATTGGGATCATCACTCTTCTTAAGTACTTAAAGTCTCCACAACCGTCAACTTGAGCTGCACGATAAAGTGTGTCAGGAATTTGCTTGAATGACTGTCTTAAGAAGAATATGTAGAATACGCTTGTCATGAATGGGAAGATCAATGCATAGAAGCTATCGTACCATCCAAGGTTTCTAACTGTGATATAGTTTGTAATCGTATAAAGTTCACCTGGGATCATCATTGTCATCAATAAAATTGAGAAGATGAACTCACGACCCTTAAAATCAAGTCTAGAGAATGCAAATGCCGCTAAGATTGTTGTTGTGACTGTACCAATCATTGATAAGATACCAACAATTAATGTATTTGCAATATATCTTGAGAAGTTAAACTGAGTAAGTGCTACTTTAAAGTTTACCCATTGCATTTCAGAAATGCCAATAAACATTCTAGGTGTTACAGCATTCGATAACTCTTGGTGTGTCTTGAGTGCTGTTATCATCATCCAATAAAATGGAATGAAGATGAAAAGTGCAATCATTGTTAAGAACGTATAGGTTGCTACCATAACTAACACTTTAACTACAAGATCTTGTCTACTAATACGTTCTAAGTCTGCTTGACTTTCTGTTTCTTGTTTTCTTAATGCTCTTCTTTCTCTAATGCGTTTAAATGTCTTACCTGTAACTAATTCTTTGATATCGTTTGACACATTCAATAAAGCCTGCTTTAACCCATATTCTTGAACAACATTTAAAATCTCAGTTGCCATCATCAGACGAACAACGAAACTAAATGGATTTAAAGTGAATAAACTCATGAATGCATATAAGAATTGAGTACGATATGTCCATTGATCCATTTCTATCACATCTTTAGATCTCAAACGTTTAAAGTGTGAGAATGTTAAAGGTACGAAAACGATAAGATAACCAATGAGAAGACTAATACCTGCATTAAGCTGAGCCGATGTTAGGGTAAAACCTAACACATTGTATGTTGTGTTAATAACTTGCGTTATAAATTGAGGCTCAACAAGGATTGTGAAGAAATATGCAAGTAAAGCAAGTGCAGCAAGGACGAAAACTAAGTCTATCAGTGATGCGATTAAATCAAACTTTTTGATTTTTTCAGTAATTCTTTTCATTTTGCTCTCCCTCCTAGTAGTGAACTCTACGTTTTCCAACTTGGAGTTGGATAACTGTAAAGACCAATATGATTGCGAAGAGAATAATCGCAGCTGCAGAAGCATAAGACATCACACCGTTAAGTGCGGCGCCACCAATGTAGTCATATATATAGAAAACAATTGTTTTCAAGTTGATTGAACCCTGAGACCCAGTTGTAATTAAACCTTCTCTATTAATAATGGCTACAACAGAGGAATAAGTCTTAAATGATCCGATAACAGAGGTAATCAATATATAGAAAATCATTGGAGAAATTAAAGGTACAGTGATTCGCGTAAACGATTTTGCTCGACTAGCACCATCAATTTGAGCTGATTGGTAGTATTGTTTGTCAATCCCTTGAATACCAGCTAAGAAAACGATGATCTTAAATGCGAGTCCATTCCAAACCGAATAAACTAAAATAACTGACATGGCTGACCAATATGTGGCACCAGATGCGACCCAAGCAATTGGTTTGCCACCAAACCATGTGATGACTTGGTTTGCAAGTCCTAACCCAACAGGGTTGACAATCGTATTTTGGTTTCCGCTAAATATAAAAGCGAATACTAAACCAATAGCGATTGTATTTGTCACATAAGGCAGAAAGAAAATTGTTTGATAAAAGCTCTTTAATGGTTTGACTGCGTTAAGTGCTACAGCAATCAATAAACCAATGATAATCGTAATAGGAACTGATACAAAAACGATGATTGCGGTGTTAAGCACAGCTTGTTTGAAATTGGCATGTTGCAAGACAACTGCATAGTTTCCTAAGAACGTATAACCATCAAATTCACCAGTTTGAATATTATATCCTGTGTAAAATGAAATAAGGAATGAATTGAAAATTGGATAGAAAGTAAATATAGCAAGTAAGGTTAATGCTGGGGCAAGATAAAATATAGCTTTGAGCCATCCCGGCCAACGTGTAATGAATCCTAAATGGTGTCTTTGAAAAAACTCACTCGTCTTAACAGAAGAAAAATGAATGTTATTTCTCAGTTTCCATATAAAATCCTTCAGTTTTTTTCTAAAGTCGTTCATAACACCACATGTCCTGTTTCTTTTTCAAATACATGAGCTTTGCCAGCTTTAACGCTTAATTTAATTGTTTTTTGCCCTTGAACTGAATCTGAATCGATTAGTGCTCTTAAGATAACATCGCCCACAACAAAACGAATCATTGTGTCGCGACCGATATGTTCAATATCTTGTGTATCAACATCAAATCCATTAGGATCAAATCTAAAATCTTCTGGTCTTATGCCTAAAATATAAGCTCCATCTTTAGCTTTTCTAGTACCAATTTGGATATTGTCTCCCATAAATACTTTGCCATCGACAACTTTACCTTCGATAATGTTAATCGGTGGATTCCCAAGAAATTTAGCAACAAAAAGATTAATTGGTCTATTGTACATGTTTTGTGGTTTATCCATTTGTTGTTGAACACCGTAATCTAAAATGACCATTTGGTCACTGATGCTCATAGCTTCTTCTTGGTCATGAGTGACGAAGATGGTAGTAATACCGGTTTCTCTTTGAATACGTTTGATTTCTTCTCTAGTTTGAAGGCGTAATCTAGCATCCAAGTTAGAAAGTGGTTCATCAAGCAATAAAACTCTAGGTTTCTTAACAAGTGCTCTAGCAATAGCAACACGTTGTTGTTGTCCACCAGATAATTGAGCGGGTTTCTTATCTAGTTGATCTTCAATACCAACAAGCTTTGCCATTTCTATAACAAGCTTAGTTGCTTCATCGCGACCGATATTTAGATTTTCAAGTGGAAACATGATATTCTGACGAACAGTCATATGAGGGTAAAGTGCATAATTCTGAAAGACAAGTCCAATGCCTCTTTTTTCTGGTGCTAATTTTGTTACATCATCATCACCGAAGAAAATCTTTCCTCCAGAGGGTTTATGTAATCCAGCAATCATAAAAAGAGTGGTAGATTTGCCACATCCTGATGGCCCAAGTAACCCAACAAGTTTTCCAGATGGAATTGTGATTGTCAAATCATCAACAGCTCTAGTTTCTTTCCCGGTTTTATCCGTGAAGACTTTCGTTAATTTCTCTAGTCTAATCTCCATGTAGTTTAATACTCCTTATGTTATTTTTTTACTTTTTATAAAAAATAAAAGTCCTATTGGTTAACCCAAAAGCACTTTAGTGGTCGTGTATGAAAAAAACAACGGTTCCTGTTTCACATGTATTTGTTCGAATGGTAATTTGTACTGTTAACATACGCTACTCACCTCAACAATAGTATTATATACTAATTATCAGTAAAAAACAATTAAGCTTGGCATGTTAAAGGATAATTTTTACGCATTTTTTTCAAAAGCTTTTAGTGAAAGCGCTTTTTTAGGTAATTAAATTATAGTATGTTAAAAGTACTTTGTCAATGAAAGAATCGTGAAAATGATGTCAACATAAGAAAAACACCTTAAAAGGTGTTTTATTAATAATATGTATATAATAATTTATGTGTTCTAACATAGTTAGATAATGGTATTTATAGATGCTCCCAAAGAACTAAAATTCACAGTTTTTTGGTGTTCTTGGAAATGGGATAACATCTCTTATGTTTTCTACACCTGATAGATACATGATCAATCTTTCAAAACCGAGACCAAATCCAGCATGTTCACATCCACCATATCTTCTTAGATCCAAATACCATTGCATATCTTCCAAAGGAACGTGCATTTCTTCCATACGTTTCAATAGATAATCCAATCTTTCTTCTCTTTGAGAGCCACCAATAAGTTCACCAGATCCTGGAACAAGTAAATCCATAGCAGCAACTGTTTCGTTGTCATCATTCATTCTCATATAGAAAGCTTTGATATCTTTAGGCCAATCAACCACGAATACAGGACGCTTAAAGTGCTTTTCTGTTAAGTATTTTTCGTGCTCAGTATTAATATCTTGGCCATATTGTGGTTTATTCTCAAACTTTTCTTTGCTGTTTAATAAAATATCGATGGCTTCTTTATGTGTTACTTTGGCAAATGGTTGAGTCAAAACGTTGAGTAATCTTTCTGTTAACCCTGGTTCAACAAACTTATCAAAGAAAACCATTTCTTCTGGTGCTTTCTCAAAGACATATTTAATGATGTATTTGACCATATCTTCAGCGATTTCCATATCCTTGGTTAAATCTGCGAAAGCCATTTCGGGTTCAATCATCCAGAATTCAGAAGCGTGCCGTTGTGTATTTGAATTTTCTGCTCTAAAGGTGGGTCCAAAAGTATAGACGTTTCTAAATGCCATCGCATATGCTTCAGCTTCAAGTTGACCTGTTACAGTTAAATTTGTTCTTTTACCAAAGAAATCTTTTTTAAAGTCTATCTTGTGATCGTCTGTCATTGGAAGGTTTTCTAATGGAAGTGTGGTGACGTTAAACATCTGACCAGCACCTTCTCCATCGTTACCTGTAATAATAGGAGTATGTGTATAGATGAATCCTTGGCTTTGGAAAAATTCGTGAACTGCAAATGCAGCGATGCTTCTGAGTCTAAAGACAGCTTGAAAAAGATTGGTTCTTGCTCTTAAGTGAGCAACCTCTCTTAAAAACTCTCTTGAGTGTCGTTTTGGTTGTATAGGATAGTCTTCTGGTGAGTCGCCTAAAAGTTCAACATGGGAAGCCTTGATTTCGAATGGTTGCTTGGCTTGAGGCGTTAAGACAAGATGCCCTTTGACAAGAATGGAACTTCCAACTCTAATTTTTTGAATATCTTTAAAATTATCAGCTTTTGAGTCCTCATAAACAACCTGAATTGTTTCAAAAAAAGTGCCATCATGAAAGCTGATAAATCCAAACTCTTTTTGAGCTCGGTTGTTACGCACCCATCCATATAAAACAAGTTCCTTTTCAAGGTTTGATTCGGTTGATTTGTAAATGCTTTTTACTGTAGTTTCCATGGTAAACTCCTTTTTTATTAATCCTTTTATAAAGACCACAAGTGGATAAAAAATAAAACGTCCTTAGAAATATCTAAGGACGTAAAATACGCGGTACCACCTTAGTTCTAGAAATAATTTTCTAGCCCTTGAAACCCTTAACGCAGGTGTACGGATAGTTCTACTTTCCTTAAGGATTTCTTCTATCTCTCAGAGTGTTCTTCATTATCTTGTTATGACTGGTCTTACACCATCACCAGCTCGCTTGCAAAACTTTAGATAACTACTTTCTCATCATCGATTTCTTACTTATTATATCTTTTATTCTTTGTTTTGTCAATCTAGTTCTTCAACAGCAGGCTCATCAATTTCTTCGATTTCCTCGTCGTCAATTTCATCAAATTTAGCTTCTGAAATATGCTTGAATTTTGAGCTGATTTTATTGCTTGTAATTCCAACTTGCTCTGCATTTTTAGATACACTGTCAATAGACTTTTTAAGTTTATCCCATCTTTCACTATATCTTTTAAATTCATCACCTAATTTAATAAGTTCTTGAATAATAACTTGAGCTTGTTCATCTCGTTGAATGTTTTTAACAACCATTTGAATCATCGATAATGTGGAAATAAGTGTTGTAGGGGAAACCATCCAAACCTTGTTTTTTGTAGCATATTCGATTAAATCTTCATGGTAAGCAGTGATTTCAGCAAAGATTGCTTCCGCTGGAATAAACATGAAAGCTTGATCTCCGGTTTCATTTTGAATGATATATTTATCTTTAATCGCGTTGATATGTTTTTTGACATCATTTTTGAATTCTTTTGTTGCTGCTTTTCGATCAGCATCACCTAAAGCGCGATCTACCATACGTTTATAATTATCTAAGGGAAATTTAGAGTCGATTGCTACTGTGCCAATGGGCTCAGGAGCGTGTATGACTGCATCCGCGATAAAACCATTAGATAGCGTCTTTTGTTGCTCATATAGGCTCTTATTATCCCCTAAAACAGCTGATAGAAGCTGATAGAGTTGCACTTCACCAAAAATACCTCTCGTCTTTTTGTCAGTGAGCAACTCATTTAATGAGACAACTTCAGTCGATAAGCTTTCAATCTTTTTTTGTGCTTCGTCAATTTTACTCAATCTTTCAATGACATTGACAAAGGTTTTATTGGTTTTATCAAATCCTTCACCAAGTCTAAACTCAACTTTTTCATTAATCTGTTTCATTTGTAAATCAATATGTTGCATCATGTTCTCTTTAAAAGCATTCAAATCAAACTGACTTGTTTTATTGGATTCACTGAAAAGTTTACCCATCTCGAATTTTAAATCTCCATATTCTTTTTGAAAATAGAGTTTTAATTCATTTTGAGCGTCTTTTTGTTGACTAATATCAATTGGATTTACTGATTTATATTTATTAAAAATAAATATAATATATATGCATAATACAATAAGAACAGCAAGAAAACCTATAATAATATAATCTGTCATATGAATCCTCCTTAAATATCTTTAAGATGATAAATGTTTACAATATCATCAACTACCTCAACGTAAATGATTAAATATGTTTCTTGTGAAAGGATTAAGTCGTTAACTGATGTAATAAACCTATCGTCATTAAGTGCTCTTGAATATCCACTTTGATCTTTTTCTTCCACCATTACATCTTGGTAAGCTCGACTCACTAGGTCTGTACAATAATATTTATACTTCATATCTAAGAAAAAAGTGAAGTTATAGAGCGATACATCAATCTTGGAAGTTGCATAATCAACTGCACCATTAATTTGATCACTAGTCACATCTTTAACTCTTAAAGCAACAAATTCGTTTCTATAGTATGTCCCATAATAAGGATAAGCATCATCTGACGCAGATCTGTATTTTGGATTTAACCAATAATTCGTAGAACTTAAGCTAACTTTTGTACTATAGTCATTAGGTTCATTGCCAGGTTGAAAGATAATGTCTAACAATGTCTCATCATCATCTGGGAATCCGGTTGCTTCAACGAACTTGTTTTCTCCATTGTTAATTGCTGCATGTCCACCAAAATAATATGATATGAATTGATGAATAACCGGAACATCTGGAAAGGGTGAGTCTTGAGAAACGAATAAATCTC
>JAIPGC010000039.1 GCA_021736335.1 Acholeplasmataceae bacterium
TCATCTGGGAATCCGGTTGCTTCAACGAACTTGTTTTCTCCATTGTTAATTGCTGCATGTCCACCAAAATAATATGATATGAATTGATGAATAACCGGAACATCTGGAAAGGGTGAGTCTTGAGAAACGAATAAATCTCCTTTTTGGCCTAAGAAGAACTTACTAGAATCATAAAATACACTACGTGTATCACTTAATTCATATGATGTTTCACGTGAAACCTCATAATATCTTCTGATTTGAGTTGTGGCTCCATAAGATACCGTTTCTTCGATATATGTGTCACCAGCTCTATTTTTGAAATCTTCAATTAAACTATCAACTCGTCCATTTTCGACTAGTGCCACTCCGAATCCATAAATAAAGAGTCCTGGGATAATTAACAATAAAAAAATTAAGATTTTTATAACACTAATTCTTATCTTCTTTTTAGATTTAATACGCACTTTGATGAAGCTAATCATGATTCCACCTGTAATTTTTTTCTTTAGTACATTATACCATTGAATAACGAGATAGTCGATATGACGATCTATAAAAAAAGTAGTCAAGTGACTACCTTTTAGGTTTAATAACTAAAGCTCTGTGTTCGCCTTCACCTTCTGATTCGGTTGTGACGTCTCTCCACTCACTTAATTTTGTGTGGATGATGCGACGATCATAAGCGTTCATAGGATCTAATTTGACTGCAATTCTAGTTTGAGCAACTTCTTTAGCAGTTTTAGTAGCGAGAATTTCTAATTGTTTTCTGCGATTTTCGTGATAGTTCCCAATATCCAAAGATATGATGAGGTGCCCATCAACAAATGTATTTAAGTAATTGCGAAGCATAAACTGCAAACTGAGAAGTGTTCTACCTTCACGGCCTATCAGTAATGCATTTTCATCACTTTCAACATGGAAATGAATCTCTTCACCATCAGAAAGTGTTCTCACTTCCATTCTTGTACTAACTTCCATTGTCTTTAGGATATTTTCCAAGTAAACCTTACCTTCAACAGATAAGTTTATATTAGGTGTAGCTTCATAAATAGCTGCAGATCCCATACCTAAAAAACTCTTTTTTTCTTTCAATACAGTTAATTTGATCTTTTCTTTCTGTATTCTTAATAATTCAACAGCCTGCTTTTCAGCATCTTGTTGTGATTTCGCTTCAAATTCTACTCTTTTTAACATATATCAATCACCCCATTAATTGTTTTTGTTGCAATTGTGCGTGTTTCTTCTCATTTAATTTTCTATTGACTAGTGTTTGTCCTAATGAATAAATGTTACCAAATATCCAATAAAGCGCTAATGCATTACTTTGGAATGATGCAAATGCCATCATAATAACCATAAAGTAACTTACGAATTTCATTGTCTTTTCTGTTTGAGCAGCTTGTGCATTAGGATTATGTGATACGGTTTTTTTAGCATAGCTTGGCTTCTTCATTGATATTTTTTGTAGTAAGAACATAGTTCCACCAACCATACCAGCCAAAACCATACCAATGATACCATCTTGTGTGTTTGCTAGGTTAATACCTAAGAAGTTTGTATTCGCTACACTTTCAGTGTACATACCACCTTCAACTGTAATACGTCTGACGACATTATACATTGCAATAAAGATTGGCATTTGCAAGAATGGAAGCAAACAACCAAATACATTGATTCCATGTTTCTTATAAATCTGCATCATTTCCATTTGCATCATCTGTTGAGATTGTGGATCTTTTCTAGTAGCATATTTAGCTTGGACGCGTTGCATATCTGGTTGTGCAACATTCATCTTGATTGATAAGTCATTACTCTTAGCATAAATTGGCCATGCAATTGAACGTACAACAATAGTTGTAAACAAAATTGCTAAAGCAAACGAACCACCAAATAGTCCACCAAAGAAATTCATTAAGAATGCTACTGGAATAATAAGAATTTTATCAAAGAATGTAGAATCCGCTGATGAAATTGGTTTTTCACCACCAGCAACATATACATTGAAATCTTTTGTTAATCCATCTGTAGAAGTATAAGTTACAGCATAACTGATCTTATCCTTAAATCCGTCATCATCAATTGGATCATAATCATAGTCATTAAACTGTGAAGCAACATCTTCACCGTTATAAACCATGACATCACCATCACGTTGTACTTCATATACTTTTAATCCTGTAGGATCAAATGATCCACCTTTGTGATTTAATACATTAGTCTTTTCATATCGAAAAGCTATCATTACTACATCATTTACATCTCCCACAATAACTTCGGGGATAACATAAATTTGAAAACTTGTATCAATGTCACCAACTGTAAACGTGTACGTGCGTACACCTTCTACTTCAACCATTTGAGTTGGTAATGAACCTTCATAGTTCACTAATGATCCAACCCCACCTTCAGTTAAAGTCCAATAGGATAATCCTTCGTCACCCTTAAAGACAATACTATCTCTTTCATCATAAGTAAAAACCAACTTATCGAAAGCGACAGAATCACCGATCGGATTATTGACTGCAATAGCTGCAATTGGATCTTCTTTAGATCCGCAAGCAGATAAACTGAAGATTAGCAGTACAACTAAGCCAAGAAAAAATAATCTTTTATTCATGTGCATTCTCCATTAATTTTGATTTTTTAAATAAGACAATCAACTTGTCCCTCATCTCTTGATATGACAGATCATATGCTTGAGGTTTAATAACAACCACAAACAATTTATTTATAATAAATTGATCCTTAAATTCACTTATAATCATTCTGATTCTTCGTTTTGCCAAATTTCTTGCTACTGCATTTCCATATTTCTTACCTATAGAAAGTGCAAAGCGAAAATGTTCACCTTGTCCATCTTCAGACTGATAGACCGCAAAATAACTGTCACCTTTAACTTTTTTGACCTTGAAAATCGCATCGATTTCGCTACTTTTCTTTATGCGATATCTCTTTTTCATAGTTTTAAAAAAAGGACCACTCAAAAATAACATAAAGTTATTATTTTAACGAGTAGTCCTAGTGTTTTAAAATAATTTAAATTATACAGTTAATTCTGCGCGGCCTTTCAATCTGCGACGAGCAAGTACTCGACGGCCACCAGCAGTTGCCATTCTAGCTCTGAATCCGTGAGTCTTTTGGCGCTTGAGCTTACTTGGTTGATATGTTCTTTTCACAAATAAAACCACCTTTCTTGCGAAACCATGCTTAATCATTATATAAAAAGACCCTATTTTTGTCAACCTTAATCATTCTTTTTTCCTTATTTTTTTTTCTTTTGCTGTTATTCTTCTAATGTCATGAATTTTCATTTCATTTTCAGTTGTCAAATAAATCATTGATTGTGGAAAACTTACGCACATTTTTGGGGGTTTGTGGATAAATGGAGAAGGAATATAAATCCTTTAGTTGTGCAACTTTTATAACCAGATTACACACATTTTATCCACATACTTCATTGTGGTGTAAAAAGTTATCCACAAATAATGTTGATAAGTTTTTTACTCATATATCTTCATCTATGATATCCTATTCACACAAGAATTAAGGGGAAATATAAATGAACATCTATGATCAATTGTGGCAAAAAATACTAAATGATTTAGAACTCACATTCAGCGAAGAAACCTTTGCTGATGTTTTTGAGCCTTTAAAGTCAACTCATAAGTATTCAAATGGTCACATTTATGTGCTAGTTCCTAGTGAATTTATTAAAAATCGAATCAATCGACTCTACTTGTCTAAGATCAATGAATTAGCTTTAAAATACCACCATGAGGCAATCCGTTTCAAGTTTGTTGTTGAATCTGAACTCGTTCCTGAGGAAACATTGATTAGTCCTGAAAGAAACTTAGGTCTAAAATATCGTCCTGGTAATTTAAATGCAACCTATACTTTCGACAACTTTGTTGTAGGTAAAAGTAATATGTTTGCCTTCAGAATGGCAATGAAGGTTGCAGATCAACCCGGTGCTGTAGCAAATCCATTATACATCTTTGGTGATGTTGGATTAGGTAAAACTCACTTAATGCAGGCAATTGGTAACTATATACTAGATGAAGATATCAATCAAAAAGTACTATATGTTAAAGCTGATGGTTTTATTGAAGATTTCGCAAATCTCTTAAAGAGAGAACGTATGGAAGATTTCAACTCTAAATATAGAGAAATCGACATTCTATTAGTAGATGACATTCAAATTATGGGTGGAGCTACTAAAACACAAATGGAATTCTTTAAATTATTCGATTATCTATATCAACAAAACAAACAAATTGTCATTACAAGTGATAAACCCGCTTCTGAATTAAAAAACATTATGACACGTTTAACATCTAGATTTGAAGTTGGTTTGACTGTTGATATACAAGTTCCTGATTTAGAACACAGAATTGAAATTCTAAAAAGAAAATTAGCTACAGAATCATCTGATATCCATGATATACCTAATAACGTATTAGAATTTATTGCTTCTTCATTTGTAACCAACATCAGAGAGCTAGAAGGTGCCTTAAAACGTGTTCTATTCTATTGTTTGACAAATAACCTTGATTTGAATGTTGAATCCGTTAATGAGGCTCTAGAACCTTTACTTAAGACTAAGCGTAAGAGTGATTCTTTGAATGAGAATAACTATGATAAGATACAAAGTGTTGTAAGTGATTTCTATGGTATTACATTAGAGGATCTTATTGGTAAAAAGAGACATTCTAAATATATATTACCTCGTCATATCGCTATGTATTTAATAAAATCTAGATATAATATTCCTTATAAAACAATAGGTACATTATTTGGAGATCGTGATCACTCAACAGTTTTAGCAGCTTGTGAGAAAATTGATAATGATATCAAACAAGATGCAACAATGAAACTTGCTGTTGATACAATCGTCAAAAAAATCGATAGTTTTAATAAAAATTAAGTGTTTATAAAATGTTGGAAACATGGTATAATAATAGCAGTACAAAGCCTTTCTGAGATTTACCCACAAACCCACAATTGTAACAATAATAATTAAAGACTTAAACTAAATAAATAAAAGGAGCTACCGCTATGATTTTCAGTATCGATCGAGACATATTACTTAACCAATTACTTATCATCCAAAAAGGATTACCAAATAAAACACCATTACCAATTCTTTATGCAGTTAAATTCGAAGTGCATGAAGATCACATGTTGCTAACATCAAGTAATACAGATGTTGCAATTCAAGTTTTAATTGATGATCATTCACTAACAATCAAAGAACCTGGTAGAGTTGCTATTCCTGGTCGTTACTTGATTGAAATTATGAGAAAAATAACTTCTCAACGTGCTGAATTTGCATTAATAGAAGATAAACTTATTGTTATTAAAGCAGATCGTTCAGAATTTAAACTACGATTAATGGATGTTGAAGATTATCCAGAAATTGACTTCCTAGATTTAGATGATCCAATTGTTTTAGATAGTCAATTAATTAAAACAGTTATCAAAGAAACTAATTTTGCAACTGCAACTAGCGAAAAGAGACCTATTTTAACAGGTGTTAATTTTAAATATCATGATAATCACTTATATTGTGTAGCTACAGATAGCTATCGTTTAAGTCAAAAAAATGTTAAATTAAGAACACATAGTAAAATGTTTGATATTGTAGTTCCAAGTAAGAGTTTGGATGAATTAAATAAAATTCTTGATAACATAAACGATGATGTGGAATTATATATCAATCCAAATAAAGTATTGTTTAAAATGAACAAAATCTTATTTCAAACAAGACTTTTAGAAGGTACATATCCTGATACAATGCGTATCATTCCAACAGAATTTCCAGTAGTTATTCCATTTAACAAGGAAGAATTACTAGCAGCTGTTGAACGTGTATCTTTACTTTCACCAAGAGATCGTGAAACAAACTATAATATTATCAAATTAAGTTTACGTCCTGATCTTGTTGTTGAAATGAGTTCAACAAATAATGAAGTTGGGGATGCACTTGAAGAAATTATTCCTTCATCTGATGTTATAGGACCTCCAATTAAGATTGCATTCAGTTCAAGATATCTCGTTGAATCTTTAAAATCATTCAGTTCAAGTGAAGTATTAATTCAATTTGCTGGAGAAGTGAAACCCTTTGTAATTAAAGGCAATTTGGACCAAGATCTACTTCATTTGATTTTACCGGTCCGTATTGATTGATTGTATCTAATAGCCTTAATTTCAAATTTAAGGCTTTTTTTTATGCCTACTTTCGCTAGATGTTTTATATGAAAAAAAAGACGAAAAAAGGATGTTTTTTGCTTATATTATGATATAATATAAAAGAAGACAGAGGGTTAATGAATGAATAAATTTAAAATTAATACAGATTTTATCACTTTAGGACAATTTTTGAAAGCAACCGATCACATTGGTTCCGGAGGAGAAGCCAAGTTTTTTTTATTTGAAAACGTCGTGTTAGTGAATGGTGAAAAACGAACTGAACGTGGCAAAAAGCTTTTTCACGGTGATAAAGTTTATGTTGAAAATACTGAGTACTACATCATTTATGATTCAAAAACTAACACTTAAAAATTTCCGGAATCACACATTTATTGATTTGGAATTCAAAAAACCTTTTGTATATATTTATGGTGATAACGGTACAGGAAAAACAAGTGTTTTGGAAAGTATTTACTTCTGTGCAACAACCAAATCACATCGAACAAGTGACGAAAGAGAATTAATTAAAAGAAATGAACCATTTACACAAGTCAAAATTGTAACTGATGAAAACAAATATGATTTGGTTTTATCTAAACACGGGAAAAGAGCATCTATTGACGGTGTTGAAAAAAGGAAGATCAGCGATTATATCGGACACCTTAGAGTTGTCATGTTTGCACCAGAAGATTTAGATTTGATTAAAGGATCTCCGTTAAATAGAAGACAATTCTTAGATTTAGAATGGATGCAACTTTCAAAAGGTTATCTAAAACAACTTAATACATATAAAAACGTATTAAAACAAAGAAATAGTTTGCTCAAAAAAGTGAGCATTGAAGATGATTTCACATTTCTCAATATTTTAGGAGATCAACTATTTGAATCAGGGATTGAAATGATTAATCAACGCGCAGCTTTTATCGATGAGATTAATAAATATCTAAGCGAAATATACCCATTATTTAGCAAACATCACGTTCAATTGATTTATAAGCCTGATGTTGATGAAAAAGGATTTAAACATCATTTACAAAAGCAACAAAAACAAGATATCATCTATCAGAATACACTTGCAGGACCTCACAGAGATGATTTCTATATCGATTTTAACGGGTTTGATGCAAAGAGTTATGCATCACAGGGAGAGCAGCGTTTAATCGTTGTAGCGCTTAAATTGGCGCTTCTAAAGCTGATTGAGAACAAAACCAACAAACAAGTTATCTTGTTGTTAGATGATGTTCTTAGCGAACTTGATCAAGATAAGCAAAAACTTTTCTTGAATCACTTACCTAAGGGACATCAAATATTAATGAATAGTGCACAACCAATTGAGGGTGAGCATATCCAAATGATTTATTTGAAAAAGGAGTAGTTTATGTCAAATTATGATGCATCAAACATTCAAATATTAGAAGGCCTAGAGGCTGTACGTAAAAGACCAGGGATGTATATTGGTAGTACAGGATCTAGAGGATTACATCATCTCGTCTGGGAAATCGTTGATAATTCTATCGATGAAGCTTTAGGTGGGTATGCTACAAACATCAAACTTGAATTATTACCAGGAGAAGTTGTTCGTGTAACTGACGATGGACGTGGTATCCCAGTTGATTTACATCCAAAAACGAATCGACCAGCAGTCGAAACAATTTTAACCACGCTTCACTCTGGTGGTAAATTTGACGGAAAATCATATAAAGTATCAGGAGGTCTACATGGTGTAGGTGCTTCTGTTGTTAATGCTCTATCTGAAAGTTACATCGTTGAGATTCATAGAGATAATAAAAGTTATGAGCAAAGATATGAACGTGGATTTCCTGTTACGGATGTAACTGTGATAGGAGAAAGTGATCATACAGGTACAGTAGTTACATTTAAAGCCGATCATCTTGTATTCACTGAAACAATCGTTTATGAATATGAAATTTTAAGAAATAGAATTCAACAATTGGCATTTTTAAATAAAGGCATTAAGATTACAATTATTGACCTTCGCACTGAAACACCAATTGAAAACACTTATCACTATGAAGGTGGTATTGTTGAGTATGTTGGATTCTTAAATTCAGGAAAAGGTAAAGTTAATCGTGATATTGTTTATACTGAAAAAGAAGTTGACGGTATCACTTTAGAAATTGCTTTACAATATAACGATTCTTATGCCACAAATATCTATTCTTTTGCTAATAATATCCCCACTCATGAAGGTGGTATGCATGAAGATGGATTTAAGATGGCCTTAACACGTGTCTTGAATAAATATGCAAATGACAATGGCATGCTCAAAAAAGATGACTCTTTCTTAGGTGAAGATACTAGAGAAGGGTTAACAGTTATTGTATCGGTTAAGCATCCAAATCCTCAATTTGAAGGACAAACAAAGACTAAACTTGGAAATCCAGAAGTCAGACAAATTACCAGTCAAATCGTTGGAGAAGGATTAGAAAGATATTTAATGGAAAATCCATTAGATGCAAAGGCCATCGTTGAAAAATGTTTGATGGCTGCTCGTGCAAGAATTGCAGCTAAAAAAGCAAGAGAAGCAACGAGAAGAAAATCACCACTTGATGCATTAGGATTTGCTTCTAAACTTGCAGATTGCAGAAGTAAAGATCCCATGATTTCAGAAATATACATCGTCGAAGGTGACTCTGCCGGTGGATCAGCAAAACAAGGCAGAGAATCAGAATATCAAGCAATTCTACCACTACGTGGTAAAGTTCTAAACGTTGAAAAAGCACGTTTAGATAAAATATTAAATAACAAAGAAATATTGTCATTGATTCAAGCTTTAGGCACTGGTATTGGCGATGAATTTGATGCTGAAAAAGCAAGATACCATAAAGTCGTTATTATGACCGATGCTGATATTGATGGTGCACACATTAGAACATTACTTCTCACGTTCTTCTTTAGATATATGAAGCCATTAATTGATTTAGGATATGTGTTTATTGCTCAACCACCTCTATATAAAGTACAACAAGGAAAGAAAGTTGAATATGTTTATACTGACGATCAACTTGCTAAAGCTTTAGCTGAAATGACAGGACGCCCAAATATCCAACGCTACAAAGGTCTTGGAGAAATGAATCCTGAACAGCTTTGGGAAACAACAATGGATCCTGAAAATAGAACACTGCTTCAAGTGTCACTTAAAGATGCCATGGATGCAGACCAAGTATTTTCTATGCTCATGGGTGAAGAAGTTGAACCAAGAAAAGCATTTATACAAGAAAATGCGATTTACGCAAGTAACATCGACGCGTAGGAAGGGAGAATAAAGATGGAAACAACCAGTTTAAAGACAACTGAAGGATATGTAAAAGAAATAAACATATCCACTGAAATGAAAACTTCATTCTTGAACTACGCGATGAGTGTTATCGTATCACGCGCACTTCCAGATATTAGAGACGGCCTCAAGCCAGTTCAAAGACGTATTTTATACGCGATGAACGATTTAGGTATGTCTGCATCGACAGCACACAAAAAATCAGCAAGAATCGTTGGGGAAGTTATTGGTAAATATCATCCACACGGTGACTCAAGTGTTTATGAAGCCATGGTTCGCATGGCACAACCATTCTCTTATAGAATGCCTTTAATTGATGGTCACGGTAACTTTGGTTCGGTTGACGGTGATGGTGCAGCTGCCATGCGTTATACCGAAGCTAGAATGTCCAAACTTGCTGGAGAGCTCGTTCGAGATCTAGAAAAAAACACAGTTGACTTCGTTGACAACTACGATGGATCAGAACATGAACCAAGTGTTTTACCTGCGAGATACCCTAATCTTCTAGTCAATGGATCAACAGGTATTGCAGTTGGTATGGCAACAAACATTCCACCACATAATCTTGCCGAAGTCATAGACGGTTTGCTTGCTTATATGGATAATGAAGAAATTACTATCGCTGAATTGATGGAATATATCAAAGGTCCTGATTTTCCAACTGGAGGACAGGTGCTTGGACTTACAGGCCTTCGTTTGGCATATGAAACCGGAAAAGGTATTATTGCCAATAGAGCAACTGCAGAAATCATCACTCATAAAAATAGAAATAGCATCATTGTAACAGCAATTCCATATCAAGTGAATAAGACAACTCTAATTGAGAGAATTGCAGATATTGCTAAAGAAAAAATTGTTGAAGGTATTACTGATTTAAGAGATGAATCTAACCGTAAAGGCATGCGTATCGTGATTGAACTTAGAAGAGATGTCAACCCTCATGTCATGCTTAATAATCTCTATAAATACACACAACTGCAACAATCATTTGGTATCAATATGATTGCTCTCGTCAAAGGGCAACCGCAAATGGTTAATCTCAAAGAAATGCTTAAATATTATCTAGAACATCAAATTGAAGTCATTCAAAGAAGAACCATTTATGACCTTGAAAAAGCTGAAGCAAGACAACATATTTTAGATGGTCTTGTCATCGCACTTCATGATATCGATCACGCCATTGAATTGATCAAGCAAAACAAAAATGGTGACGAAGCAAGAGAAGCATTAATTGCTGAATATAATCTATCAGAAATTCAAGCTAGAGCAATTCTCAATATGAGACTTCAAAGCTTGACAGGATTAGAAATTGAAAAGTTGGAATCAGAGCTTAATGAATTGATAGGAAAAATTTCAGACTACCAAGAAATTATTGGCAGTCATAATCGCAAGATTGAAATCATTAAAGAAGAACTCACACAAACAAGAACAACTTACTTCCAACCAAGAGAATCAGAAATCAACCTGCATGAAGATTTATCCATTGAAAACGAAGACTTGATTCCGGTTGAAGATGTCATCATTACTGTAACAAATAATGGTTATATCAAACGAATGAAAGTTGATCACTACAAAACTCAAAATCGTGGCGGCGTCGGCATGTCTGGCATCAAGGTACATGAAGATGATTATGTTGAACATATCCTAATGACCTCAACACATGACTATCATTTGTTTTTCACAAATAAAGGTCGTGTCTATAAAATCAAGGGATATCAAATTCCTGAAGGATCAAGACAATCAAAAGGATTACCAATTGTCAATCTTTTGGACTTTGATTCAGATGAAACACTCACATCATTTACAAGCGTTAAAAACTTTGAGGCTGATGATGAGTATCTTACATTTATCACAAAACGTGGTGTTGTCAAACGTACACCAATCAGTGATTATCAAAACATTAGAACCAATGGTATCATTGCTATCAGCTTAAGAGAAAATGATGAGTTACTCGGTGTAAGATTAACCGATGGAAACAAAGAAATTATCCTCGGAGCTTCTAATGGTAAAGCCATTCGATTTGCTGAAACAGATGTGAGATCGATGGGTAGAACAGCTGGTGGTGTTCGTGGTATGAGCATTGCTCCAGCAGATGAAATTGTTGGTATTGCCATTGTGGATAATGACCAAGAAGAGATTCTAGTGATAACCGAAAAGGGCTTTGGTAAGCGAACTATAGTTGATGAGTATCGTAAACAAATCCGTGGAGGTAAAGGTGTTAAGACAGTAAATGTCACAGAAAAAAATGGACGTTTATCGACACTTAGAACAGTTTCAGACGACCAAGATTTGATTGTAGTTTCTGATAAAGGTGTTGTCATTAGAACACACGTTGATCAAATTTCTCAAACAAAACGTGCAACACAAGGTGTTAGAATTATTAGACTTCGTCCTGATCATAAAGTGTCGACAATTGCCTTAGTTCCAAGACAGGAAGAGCTTGAGGAAGACATGGTTGAAGAGCAACAATTCACACAGGAATCATTACCTGTAGAACAAGAAAAAAAGATTATAGCAGTCGTTGATTTGGCACCAGATGAAATTGAAGATGAGGAAGAAGAAACCATTACAACAGACAGTTTGTTCGATGAATAAAAACATATAATGAAAAGCCATTCCATCTTTTGGAATGGTTTTTTTGCTATATCATTTTTCTTATTGTATAATATGTTATATGGTTATGAAAAAGTGGGGACTCAACGATGAAAAATAAAAACCAATCACAAATATATTTCTTCTATGTCGGAGCTTTTTTCATATTGAATATTATGAACACTTATATGTTAACAATTCAAGGATTGAACAGATATATTGCCCCTTTTAAACATACTTTTCAAGGCGAAATGAATGCCATATTAGGTAATTTTGGGGTTCTTTTAATCATTGTTTTATTAGCATTTATCCTCATAAGAAGAGCTCGTGGAAGAATGATTTTTATGTTGGTTGCAACATTTGTCTTAAACATTTTCATCTTCGCTATGGGTGTATTTAACCTTTATTTTGGTACTGCTTTTTCGATGGCAATGACATCTTTAGTCAATAATCCAAGTGATGGATTTGCTGGAGGAACCATACTCTTAGCACTAGAAGAACTTATCACTTATTGGCGAATTGTAGTCTTCTTACCATTCATTGTTTTACTCACAGTTTTCTTACTATCAAACAAAAAAGAAATGAAATCAATCTATTTCAATGTTCCAATTAAGCACTATCTCATTGGATTTTTTGCTTCAGTTTTGATCATGTTTGTGTCAATATTTTCATACTTTCAACAGTATAAAGTTATCCTTCCAATTAATGCAGTTAAGAGTACTTTCGCTGTTCAAAATCTAGGTGTCTATCCTTATTATATAGGAGAGTTTTTAGGACAGCCATTTGATGTTAATTTAAGATCACTTTTGGATCTACAAGATGACGAGGATCTTGCTGCAGCATATCAGGAATACAATAAAAATCAAGATGCTTATCTCAATTATTTTGATGGGAATACATACTCAAATCGTTTAACTACAGATCAAGCAGTGGAAGGTTTATTTGTCGATCCTTCTATTGCTCAAGGAACCAATCTTCACGGTATATTAGAAGGTAGAAATCTTGTATTAGTTCACATAGAATCAATGAATCAATTCCTATTTGAAAATCAATATACAAATGAACGTTTGGTCTTCTACAATCAACTTATGAGCCAAAGTTTTGTGTTCAATAACTTTTATAATAATGTTGGAATGGGTGTTAGTTCGGATGCTGAGCTTGCTATTTTGACTGGATTATATCCATCAGGAGATAGCACTATTTATTGGGAATATAGTGATAAAGCTTTTGAATTCAACACACTACCTAAGCTTTTCAATCTAGAGGGCTATTATACTGAAGCCATCCACGGTGATAAAGAAACTTTTTATAATAGAGATGTGGTCTATCCTGAAATGATGGAGTTCGATGAATTTTATTCTCTTGAGGATTTTATTACTGATGGATATGATGTTAAAGAGGGATTTGTCTATGATACAGAAAACAATCTTACCCATATCAGCCCTTGGGTTAGTGACTATTTTCTTGCTGATACAGTAAGTCATGTGGGAAATTCTTTAAGTGCGATGAATCAATCATTCATGTTATTTCCAATTACAATGATGCCCCACACGCCATTTGATCATGATCCTTTTGGTATAAGAAACGATTTATATCCAACTTATGGTAATACACTTAAAAATTTAACAAAAAAATACATTAATTTTACGGATTATTATGATGAAACACTCAAAAGATTTTTCATAAACGAGCAAAATGAAGATCAAACACTTGATGATACGGTTTATGTTTTTTATAGTGATCATGGATCTGGGCTTAAAAATGGAGACTTAGAACTTCTTTATGATAAAAAGTTAAATATCATGGAAGAAAGAAAGATTTTACAGCAAATTGTCTCATTTATCTATGTTCCAGGTGAGGAATACATAGATTTTGGCGACTATCAGATCAGAAAAGGTTTAATAACAGGTGAACAAGATTTAGTTAGAAGCGAAGTTGATATTTTTAGAACAATTGTAGAATTGTTTAATTTACCAATTGGTGATGATGCCTATT